>CBAAAA010000265.1:0-6893 GCA_964658695.1 uncultured Solirubrobacteraceae bacterium
TGACCTGCACCGTCTTGCCCAGATAATCACCGCGCCGTTCCCGGGTGATGATGTTCTCGTAAATTCGTCCTGACGTCAGATTGTTGCTCTGGGTCAGAGGCGCGTGAGTAAAACGCTCATAGTGGCCCAGATCCAGGTCGGTCTCGGCTCCATCATCGGTCACGAACACCTCGCCGTGCTGAAACGGACTCATGGTTCCCGGATCGATATTCAGGTAGGGATCGAACTTCTGCAACGTGACACGCAGCCCGCGGCTTTCCAGCAAGCATCCTATGGATGCGCCCGCAATCCCCTTTCCTAACGATGAAACCACTCCTCCCGTTACAAAGATGTACTTAGGCATGCATCCCCTGTGACAGTTTGGTTCTCCTCATGAGCGGTAGCCGAATCTCTCGCTCACCGCGGTGAATAATTCATTCACCCGCTGCAGATCCTCTACCGTATCGACACCCAGCGATTCGTAATCCGTCTCAACCACTCGGATTTTATAGCCATTCTCCAGCGCTCGAAGCTGCTCCAGCCGCTCGGCTCGTTCCAAAGGTCCAACCGGCAGGTCCGGATAGCTCAACAGAAAATCTCGCCGATAAACATACAAGCCAATATGCTTGAAGCAAAGCGATGCACCGGTCTGCCCGTCACGTGCGAAAGGGATCGGACTCCTTGAAAAGTAAATAGCGTCGCTATTCAAATCCGTCACTACCTTCACGACGTTCGGATTTTCAATCTCGGAAGGATCGGCGATCCTCTTTTTCAGCGTCGCCATGCAGGTGGAATCATCAAACGCCATGGCCTGCACGACAGCATCAATCGCCTCGGGATCAATCAGGGGTTCATCGCCTTGAATGTTAACGAAAATTTGCGACTTGTCGGTCGAAGCAATCTCGGCCAGACGGTCTGTGCCGGAGGGATGATCCGGGCTCGTCATTGCAACCCGACCACCGAAATCCAGCACTGCATCGACAATCTGATTGTCGTCGGTGGCAATGACTACGTCGTCCAGATAACGGGACATTTTGGCACGTTCGTAGACGTGCTGCACCATGGGTTTTCCAGCGATGGGGGCAAGGACTTTTCCAGGAAATCTGGAGGAGGCAAACCGGGCGGGAATTACACCTAAAATCCGCGTCCGCACACTTGAGTATATCACCAGTTAAGGCCGGTTTAGCCTGCGGATTCCGACTCGCTCAGAATAGAAGAGAGCACATGCGGAAGTCCATTTTATTATCAGCCACCCTGTTTCTATATGTCCGAAATGCAGTCCCCGCCGAGCCCGGCCTCCCTGTAAACCGCGTTATCGAATTATATGTCCAGGCTCTGGGTGGGGCGGGGGCGATCGATCGAATTTCAAGCCGCCAGCTGGAGGCGAAGACTCACGGCCAACCCAAAGTGACCTATATCTGGCAAGCTCCGAACAAGGTACTCCGAATCAGAGGAGCAGTTCGGGAAGGATTCGACGGCAGCGTGGCCTGGCTTGAAACGAAGCGAAAGAAATTACAGAAGCTGCCTCACTCGGTTGAAGACGAGATGGAGACTGACGCAAATCCCATCCGGTACGCTCATCTGCGGAACATGTACACGAACCTGGACTCAGCTCCCCGGGAATCACTGGCCGGCACACTGATGGACATCGTGATCGCTCCCAATCACATCGGGAATACAAAGCTGTTTTTTGATTCTTCCACTCACCTGCTACGGCGTATCGAGGAGTTCGGGTTGGAATCGGCTTACTTCAAGCATGTCACCGAATTTTCGGAATACAAGGAAGTGGACGGGGTCAAGATACCAACCGTGATCGAGCGCGAATCACAAGAGCCTGGAGCGGAGAAAGGGAAAATGCGCCTTTCTAAAATTACTCAGAACATTGAGATCAACGCCGCTCTCTTTACGCGGCCCAATATTGCCTCATCCGTGCTTGGTGGAAAACGGTAATGGGTTAGCGAACGCCCAGGAATCGAGCAATGCGATCTTCGGGGTCAGTGATCGGTTGCGGTACTCGATTTCGGTTTCGGTGTGCCGTGACCCTGTTTGGCGTCATTCTTGTTCTTCTTGTGTTGCTTGGACGCGGTTGAGTCATTCTTCTCCTGTTGCATGTCGGGGCTTTGTCCAGTTGCCGGCTGGTTGGTATCGCCCTGTGGTTGGTTGGACTTGGGGGAAGGTTTGGAGTCCTGCTTCCCTTGCTGCTGCTGATCGGGGCTCTGGGACTGGGCGAACAGGACTGCGGGCGCACCGGCCAAAACAGCAGCCAGCAAAACGGTCACGGTCTTCATCATTGTGGTTCTTTCAGCCAATTGGACCACCATATCAGGAAACGTGTTTCTCCTGACAATCGGTTTCAAACCGCCGTGTAGACGGAGGCGGCGATTGCTCGAAGTAACTTCGCAGAGTTCATTGGCTTCGAGATGAAGCCATCCATACCGGCGGCTCGACAGCGCTCTTCGTCGCTCTTCATTGCATTAGCGGTCATCGCAAGAATCGTGATGTGTTTTCCGGTAATCGCCTCACGGGCGCGAATCCTCCGTGTTGCTTCTAATCCGTCCATGACCGGCATCTCCAAATCCATCAGGATGAGGTTGAACTCCCGACAATCAGACGCTTCAACTGCTTCTTGACCGTTGCGCACCAGGGAGACGGAGTGGCCCTCGCGTTCCAGCACTCGTACTGCGACCAATTGGTTCACGGGGTTGTCTTCGGCAAGCAGAATGTTGAGTCCGGTACCAGCGCCCATCAATGCCTCTTGTTCGGCGCCGGCAAGATCAGGCACGCTTCGCGCCACCGTGACCTCAATCGTGAAATGAAAGCTGCTTCCCACTCTATCCGGGCCAGCTTCCACCCAAATGTCGCCACCCATGAGCCGTACCAGACGCGACGAGATCGCCAGTCCCAATCCGGATCCACCAAAGCGCCGGGTGGTGGAATCTTCCGCCTGCGTGAATGGCTCGAAGATGAACCGCTGCTTCTCGGGCGATATGCCGATCCCGGTGTCTGTGACGGTGAAATGCACAATCACCCTGGACTCGCTCTGGAATTCGAGCCTGACATCAGCCTGGACCTGCCCGATATTTGTAAACTTGATGGCGTTGCCGATCAGGTTCAGAAGCACCTGGCGTAGCCGGCCCGGATCTCCGAGCAGTGACGAAGGGACGTTATCGGCAACCGCATACCTGACTTCCAATCCTTTCTCGTGTGCACGAAACCGCATCAGCTTTGTCAGATCGTCCAGTACCTCACCTACTTTGAAGGGGATCTTTTCCAGCTGCAGTTTTCCAGCCTCGATTTTAGAGAAATCCAGCACGTCGTTCAGCACCAACAGCAGGGACTCGGCCGAGTTCTTGACGATATTCAGATCTTCGCGCTGGCCGGGCGTCAACTTGGTTTCGAGCACCAGTTCAGTCATGCCAATGATGCCGTTCATCGGAGTCCGGATTTCGTGGCTCATGGTGGCCAGGAACACGCTCTTTCCTTCGTTTGCGGCCAACGCTGCCCCTTCCGCACGTTTGCGCTCAGCAATCTCCCGCTGCAGCTCTGATTCCATCTCCTTGCGTTGGGTGATGTCGATGGCAGTGCCTTCTAACCGCTGATGCCCCTGATTGTCGATCACCAGGGTGGTACGTTCCAGCACCCAAAAACTTGAACCGTCTCTGCGGCGCTGCTGAATTTCGAAATCGACCACTCTCTGCTCGCGCAGCAAAATGCTGACAAATTCCACTCTCGCCGCCTGCGATAGATGAATGAGATCGAGGTGACAGGAGAGAGCCTCCTGCTTCGATGAAAAGCCGTACATGCGCCAGAATGCGGAATTACAGTCGAGCAGGCGACCATCGACCGTAGCCACATAAACGGCTGCCAGATTGCCTTCGAAAAGGTCGTGGTATCGAGACGCCACACTGTTCGCAATCTCGGTTTTTTCCTCGAACAGCGTCAACAACATTCCGAATGCGACCGCATACTTCTCGAGGTCCCAGAAGGCGCTGTCGCCAGGAGGGCCAATCGAGTAAGCACCTAGCATTTCTGCAACCGGGAAAACGAAGCCCCAGGAGACGAAGGACATCGCGGTGAGCACGATTCCTGGACTGGACTTCCCATAGTGACGCCAGTAAAGAAGTCCGGTGCTGGCAAACAGCAGAAACAGAATCAGGTCGATCCCGTATTCCGGATGTTTGGCGAGCGGACGCCAGAGCAGGCTTGCCGGAGGGATCCAGCAGGAGGCTGTCAAGAATGCCATGACCGGGCTCCGGCCAAAGGGGCGGACCGCCAGATAGGCCGCGCTTGCCATACATGTGATCAGTAGAATTCTGTACAGCCATGCGTGGTTGAAATCGAGGACTAGAAAGACCCAGTACAAGAAGGCTGGAGCGAATCCCAATAGCAGAAAGATCGTCCGGCGTCCTCTACTGGACAGAGTGGGTGAGACTGAGAGCAGGAAACTTGCGCCAGAGATGAGAAGCGTGCCGTAGATGCTGACTTCTACAAGAGCGACTGGCGTTTTCAGCGCTGAGACGGCGACCGCATTGGCGAAGTGGAGAAGGATGAAAGACCATCCGACAATCCAAAGTCCGAGACGGCGATCTTTCTGCTGGGCATAGATCCAGACGAAAAGCGCGACCAGCACGCTCATCAGAACGGTTTCGACGATGTGGACAAAGAGAGATGACATTCTAATCCGCGGCTAGTCGTCGCCACCCGCAGACGTCGCCCAGGTGAGCCGCACCGATTGGGTTATCGACTGGTTTATCAATTTCTTTAAGCCAGGAATCTATTCTAGACAAAAAATCTATCTCTAAACACGTCCCGGATAGGTGGTTGTTCCCGGCGACGCGTTCTGGCATTGTAAGGACATGGAAGCAGACCGAGTCGAGGTTTCCCGAGATCCACAGAGCAATCGCTGGTTGATACGTATTCAAGTCGGTGAAGAAGTGGTTCGCCGGCATCCCGACCTGCCCGCCGACGCGGACGAGTCAACGCTTCGGATTGCCGCCGCGAAGACGGCGGGAGATGAGGGCTACACAGTCGATCCTGAGAACATCGTGATCACGTAACGTCCGGGAGCAAAAGGTAGAACCCGACTTTATGAGGGAGCTGGACTATTTTGGAATGTCTGAGCGAGTCGGCCAGTTGCTGAAGACGCTTCGGGGCCGGTTGTCCGTGGTATTAACGCACAGTGAAGGGCGACGCTTCTCTTAAGCCGTCGCGCGTGGTGGCGTCGACCCTGACATCGAGCAGATGATTCGGCTCGCGGGGGGTCGCCAGCTGAACTTTGAGGAAGTTACTGGTCAGGGCTATGCCACGCTGTTCGAGCGTGACTGCGGATAAGGTCTTGCCCAGCATGCGCCGACGGAACTCGAGGTTTTTGCGATCCGAGAGTTCGCGCAGAACGCGGGTGCGCTCCCGCCGGATCTCAACGGGAACCGGCGAAGGCAGTTGGGCCGCGTTAGTGCCAGGGCGTTCCGAATAGGTAAAGACGTGAAGATAGCTGAACGGCTGCGTTTCGATGAAGCGCACGGTTTCACGAAACTCGGCGTCGGTCTCGGCCGGAAAGCCGGTCATGACGTCGGCGCCGATCGCGGCATCCGGCATCAGTGTGCTGGCGAGTTGCAGGCGGCCGGCGTAGTGGCGCGTTCGGTATTTCCTGTACATGCGCTTCAATACGGTATCGGAGCCGGACTGCAAAGGGATGTGAACGTGCTTTGCAATTCGCGAATCGCCCGCCATGAGGCGCAGCAGGTCGTCGTTCCAGTCCATGGGTTCGACGGAACTGAGGCGCAGTCTTCGGACCGGAGTGCGGGCAAGAATCTGATGGATCAAGTCAGCGAAACGCAGCTGTCCTGGAAGGTCGCGGCCCCAGCGGCCCAGATTGATGCCGCTTAAAACGATCTCGCAGTATCGAGCGGCAAGAGTCTCAAGCTGCCGGAGAATGCTTTCCAGACTCGCGCTGCGGCTTTTTCCCCGAACGCTGGGGATGATGCAAAAGGAACAGCGATTGCCGCAGCCGTCCTGCACTTTGAGGTTGGGGCGAGTTCGATCCTCGCGAGTGTTGACGACCGGGTCAGATTGAAAGCTTTGCTGTGCTGAGATGTCGCTGATAACAATCTCACCGTGATAATCCTCACTCTCGCGGGACACGATACTGGCGATCTCGGTCTTGTGTGAATTGCCGACGACCCAGCGGACTCCCTCGATTTGAGAAAGCTCGGAGGGAGCGCGCTGCGCATAGCAGCCGGTGACCAGGATTTGGGCGGCGGGATGATCACGATGCAAGCCGCGGAGGAAGCGTCTGGCATCGACGTCAGCTCCGCTGGTGACGGTGCAGGTGTTGACTACCAGCAGATCGGCTTCGGAGGCGCTCCGCACAGGAGTGTAGCCGTTCCCTTCGAGCGAGGCTTCAATGGAAGCGCCGTCCGCCTGGGATGCGCGACAGCCAAAACTCTGAACAAAAACGCTCTTCACCGCTGATACCAGTGTAGTCAGGATAGGTGGCATACTGGGGAGTGCCTGCGCGAACGGGCAGCCGCCGGGTGCTTCGGCGCCGGGAGGAAAGTCCGGTCTTCATAGGGCAGCATGCCGGCTAACGGCCGGGGGTTTGCGCTTAAAGCGCACGCTACGGAAAGTGCCACAGAAAATATACCGCCCCGCCGATTTCTCGCAAGGCCTCGAGTCAAATCGGGGCTCTGGCCTGAATGGGCGGGGTAAGGGTGAAAAGGTGCGGTAAAAGCGCACCGCGGATTGAGCGATCGATCTGGCAGGGCAAACCCCATGTGAAGCAAGACCAAATAGGGGAGGAGGAGCGGCCCGCTCCGTTACAACTTCCGGGTAGGTCGCTCGAGCTTTTCAGTAATGGAGAGCCTAGACGAATGGTTGCTACCTGCTTCGGCGGGCACAGAAACCGGCTTATCGAT
>CBAAAA010000266.1:0-6889 GCA_964658695.1 uncultured Solirubrobacteraceae bacterium
ATCGATGATCTGACAGCCTGATCATCATCGATGATCTGACAGCAGTGACGCCCGCCAGACTTGCTGCCGCTCGCAAACGCACTGACGCCGGAGAACGGTGTCTCCGGCGTCAGCACATCACAGCGTGTTTTAACCCTTACCTTTGCCCACCAGCAGCCATCAGCACTTCGCCTGTCAGCCAGCCTGAATCTGAGGACGCCAGGAACACCGCGATGGGAGCGATATCCTCCGGTTGCGCAATTCGTCCCAGAGGAGTCCGCGACACGAAGTGCTTCTCCAGATCGCTACCGATGATCCCAAACGAGTGGGTTCCTTCAGTTTCCACCATCCCCGGATTGATCGAGTTCACGCGAATCTTCTTCGGCCCTAATTCTTGTGCGAGCACGCGTGTAATGGAATCCACCGCTGCCTTGGTCCCCGTGTAGACGGCAGTCGTCGCAGGCGTGATCTGCGTTACCGCAGAGCCGATGTTGATCACGGTTCCACCTTCCGCTCCAAACTGCTTCGCTGCTTCCTGCGTCGCCAAAAGAAGCCCCAGCACGTTGATGTTGAAGTGGCGGTGGAAGTGCTCCTCCGTAATCGCTTCCAGCGATGCGAAATCGTAGACGCCGGCATTGTTGACCAGAATGTCTAGTGTTCCGTAGGCCTTCTTCGTCTCCGCGAACAGGCGCTGCACGTCAGCCGACTTGGAAACGTCGCCTTGCACTGCAATGGCTTTGCCGCCTGCTTTCACAATCTCGTCGACTACACGGTCCGCACCCTCTCGACTGGACGAGTAGTTCACTACGACCGAAGCGCCCTCGGCGGCCAAGCCCTTGGCAATGCTCGCGCCGATACCCTTGGACGCTCCCGTGACAACCGCAACTTTGTTCTTCAGCTTGCTCATAAAATATCTCTTCTTTACCTTGGTTTGATACTTCGATAACCGTTTGATTGATGAGAACGCTTGCGCAGAGGGTGCAGAGCGAACGCTAAATATTTCCCAAGTGGTCCAGGTAGGCCTGCAGCACGTCTCGTTGCAGCGTCAGATTGGCAAATTTACCTTCGCGGACAATAGTGATGAGGCCGGCCCGCTCCAGTTCTTTGATGTGATGCGACAGTGTGGCCGCGCTCACGGACTGGCATTCGCGCACTTGGGAGCAGGCCAGCGCCACATCTTTGTCGCCGATCTGCTTCAGGATTCCGTAGCGTCTCGGGTCAGCCAGCGCCTTGGCGATTAGCCTCAGCTGCCTCTCGGAAATCGCACTGCGTTTCGACGGGCTCACCCTTTTATTGTCAACCGTGACCCGGTCTCGTTTAGCGTAACAACACTCGTGAGCTTTTGACGCCTGTCGTTTCTACTCCGGCAAGTCAGGTTCTTAGACATACTCGATCGGGGCACTTTTTGTTTCGGCAACAGATTTTAGGGTGCATTCATTAAAGTCTGCGTACGATCGAACCAGTAATCCATACGTCCGCGACAATCGTACGGCTCCAACTTCTCATCTTCCCGGAGCAACCGGATTCATTGGTTCGAACATCGTTGCCGAACTTATCAAATCGGGCCACCAGGTCTTCGGGCTCGCTCAAGAAGAAGCTCAGTCCTATTTTGGCCCGTTAGCGATGTTTGTTGGCGCAGATCTCTCGGCTTCAAGTCTGAAGACTCGGCAGCGGCTCGAGTGGCGTCCCACTGGCCCGGGACTCATTCAGGATCTCGAGCAGAAGCAGTATTCCTAAGTGGGGTCGGGGTTCCTGCGCTGCCGGCGTGTGAATACAGAACACTCAATCCTGGAGAGAATCAAAGCAGGAAGACGACAATCTGCCTGGCGACTGCTCGCGGCCTAACCGTCATCGCAGGCTCCGGTGCAAGCTGGCATGGCGCAGTTCGCCTTGAAGGCAAGCAGGTCCAGTGTGTTGCCGCTGACTTGAATCGAAATGGCGTTGTTTACTGCGGAACGTTTGGCGATGGAATGTTCAGGAGCGACGACTGGGGCACTACCTGGAAAGCCTCTCACGGCTTCAACAATCCCCATGTGACTGCGCTTTCCGCCTCCAACTCCGGCCCCGTCTATGCGGGGACGGAGCCGGGCATAGTCTTTCGATCCGACGATGGTGGCGAAACCTGGCGTGAATTGCAGACAATGATGACGTTGCCCTCGGCGAAGACATGGAGGTTCCCCCCGCGTCCGCAGACGCATCACGTCCAATCCATTCTTCCGGATTTGGCAAAACCGAATCGTTTGCATGTCGCTATCGAGGCGGGAGCGCTGCTGCGCAGCGATGACGCGGGAGGGACATGGGTTGATCGCGTTCCAAGCGGTCCGAAAGACACCCATTCTCTCGCGGTTCATCCATTGGATCCCACCCGGCTGCACTCGGCCGCAGGGGATGGCTATTTCGAAAGCGTCGATGACGGTGATAGCTGGCGACGAATCGTTGACGGCTTGGAGCACGAGTACTGCTGGAGCGTCGCGGTCAGCTTTGCAGATCCGACGACTCTTCTGCTCTCAGCTTCGAAGAGCGCATACGGGGCGCATTACAAGGAATCAGCCAGCTCCGTCGTGTATCGTCGCAGCGGAAACGAAGCTTGGCGGCAGGTACGGAATGGTTTACCAGGATCGCAGGGGTGGCGGATCCCGGTGGTGGCAGCGAGTCGTGTCGAGCCCGGAGTCTTCTACCTTTCCGCTGAGGGCGAGCTCTACCGGTCGGCGGACGACGGAATGCAATGGCAGACTCTAGCGGTCCAGTGGAACGGCAAGCCGGCTGCCGAGCACGCGATGGCCATGGCGATTGTGGAAGAGCGTTGATCGGGCGAATCACTTAATTGGGCTGCCGGCCCGCCGTCGCTATGCCATCGAGAAAGCCGCAGGACGGGTCGGATTTCGTGAGGCCTGCCGGACCGAGCATAATGTCCTCAGATGCAAACGAATCGACGTGAGTTCCTTGCCGGCGCTGCCGCCTTAGGCACGGCTGCCCTGACCCTGCAAGGAAAGTCCGCTCCTCCGGCAGCCTACGGCGCCGTTCCATCCGCCGGCCAGGTGCAGTGGATTGATATGGAGTTCTACAACTTTCTACACTTCACCGTGAACACGTTCACCGATCTTGAATGGGGCGACGGCAATGAAGATCCCGCGGTCTTCAATCCCACGGCGTTTGATGCGGACGCGATCGTCGAAACCTTGAAGGCGGCCGGCAGTAGAGGCGTGATCCTCACCTGCAAACACCATGACGGTTTCTGCCTCTGGCCCACTACAACGACCGAGCATTGCATCCGCAACAGCCCTTACAAGAACGGGAAAGGCGACATCGTGAAGGAAATTTCCGAAGCCGCTCACCGGCATGGCTTGAAGTTCGGTGTCTATCTCTCCCCTTGGGACCGCAATCAGGCCACTTATGGCACGCCGAAGTACATCCCGCTGTACCGCCAGCAGATGCTGGAGCTGCTCACGCACTACGGACCGATTTTTGAGATCTGGCATGATGGCGCGAACGGCGGCAAGGGGTTCTATGGCGGCGCGAAGGAGACGCGCACCATCGACAAACTGCGCTACTACGACTGGGAAAATACCTGGAAGCTGGAACGGCAGTTGCAGCCCAACGCCGCGATATTTAGTGACGTCGGCCCCGATATCCGCTGGGTGGGAAACGAAAAGGGAATCGCCGGCGACACTTGCTGGGCCACTTACACGCCTCGATCAGAGAAAGGCGATCGCCCCGGTTCTCCGGGCGATGTCAATGCCGCACAGTCCACCCTCGGCACACGTAATGGAAAGTTCTGGATGCCGGCCGAGTGCGATGTCTCCATTCGCCCGGGCTGGTTCTGGCACGCCAGCGAGAATACGAAGGTTCGAACACCAGCCGATCTGATGAATCTCTATTTCGAATCTGCAGGTCGGGGAGCAAGCTTTCTGTTGAACGTTCCACCGGATCGTCGCGGATTGATCTTCGAAACTGATTCGGCGTCCTTGCGCGGCTTTGGGCAACTACTCAGCACAACTTTCGCCAAGAACATCGCACGGGGCGGAAGGATGACGGCCTCCAATGTACGTGGCAATGATCCCGCGTATGCGCCTGTGAACCTGATCGACGATTCACGATCTACTTACTGGGCCACCGATGACGCGGTAAAAACTCCCATCATCACTATCGACCTGCTGCGGCCCTCCACCTTCAACCTGATTCGTCTGCGTGAGTACATCCAACTCGGTCAACGTGTTTCCGCCTTCAACGTGGACGTTTGGCAGCATGGCGACTGGTCGTCTTTCGGCAGCGGCTCCAGTATCGGCATCAGCCGCATCCTGCGTTCAGAAAAGCCGGTCACTACCAGCCGCCTGCGGCTGCGGATCATAGACGCGGCCGCAGGTCCGGCACTCTCCGAGTTTGGAGTCTTTCTTTATGCCGGCTGATTCAGCCGGAACGAAAACAAAGTGTCTCCCGCCGCCACCAGAACGTACTGCTTCCCATCCAGCATGTAAGTGATTGGACCTGCGCTCGGAATCCCCGTCAAACCCGCGTGCCACAGCAGCTTACCCTTGGCCGCCTCGAAGGCCACGAGGTAGTTTTCGTTGCTGGTGAATAACACATCGCCGGCTGTCGTCAGAATGGACGTGATGCCGCTGCCGTTTGGCCAGTTGTGCCGCCAGCAGATCTTGCCGGTTTTATAGTCGATCGCCAGCAGCGCTCCACCGTCCGTCGATACTGAACGATCCAGTCCGCCCCAGCCTTCCGGCCTGGCATCGGTGTCGGTTAAATAGAACATGCTGTAAGTCTGATTCGAGCCCACGTAGATCAAGCCGGTGCCGGGATCAAAGCTGGGCGCCTGCCAGTTGGTGGCGCCGCCGGAAGCAGGCGAAACCAGCACGCCATCCACCGCCGGATACTTTGCCACGCTGGGAACCGGCTGGCCCTTAGCGTTGATCTTCTCCGCCCAGTTCACTGTGTCGATGAACGGCTTAGTCAGAAGGTGCTCGCCCGTTTTACGATCCAGCACGAAAAAATAACCGTTCCGGCTGGCCTGTGCCAGCAGCTTTCGCTTTTGGCCATTGATCTCGCCATCAAAGAGAATCGGCGTTTCCACCGCATCCCAGTCATGCACATCATGCGGCGATACCTGGTAATACCAGACCAGCTTCCCTGTATCCGGATTCAACGCCACGATCGAGCATGTATACAGGTTGTCACCCTTGCGGCTCTTCTCCGCCATCACCGGATTCGGATTGCCTGTGCCGATGTAATACAGGTTCAACTCCGGATCGTAAGTGCCCGGCATCCATGGCTCTCCAGTGCCATGCGCCGAAGCGTATTCATCAGGCCAGGTCTCAATTCCAGGCTCACCCTTTCGCGGGGTAGTGTAGAACTTCCACTGCAGCGCCCCGGTCTCGGGATCTCGCGATTGCAGAAACCCAGGGTTGTCCAGGTGATCTCCGCCTATGCCAATCAGGACATGATTCCCCACGACCACGGGCGCCACGGTCGACGTATAGTCGAGCTTCGGATCGGCGATCTCCACCTTCCAGCGCTCCTTGCCGGTATCGGCCTCCAGGCTGACCAGGTGGCTGTCCGGAGTCTCAAAGAAGAGCCAGTTTTCATACATCCCCAGCCCGCGGTTTCCGATCGTGCTACCCGTGTTCGCCGGGTATTGATAGTGCCAGATCTCGCGGCCGGTCCGCACGTCCGCCGCCCACACATTATTCGGAGCGGTGAAGTACAAAACGTCATTGACCAGTAGCGGCGTCGACTTGATACTGGTGGACGGTCCCGCATTGGACGCGCTCAAACGAGCCGCCCAGGCCAATGAAAGGTTCGCCACGTTGCCCGACGTGATTTGTTTCAAGTCACTGAACCGGCGGCCCGAGTAATCGCCGTTGTAAGTGGGCCAGCTCTTCATCAGCGGCTGCTTCAACGTCCCGGGATCAAGTCCCTGGCCTTGTAAAGACGCAATCGAAGTAGCGGCAGCAACCGTAAGGCAAACGAGAAAACGGGATGACATGGTTATTTCAAACTCGCCAGGTAAGCAGTGACGTTATGAATATCGGAGTCGGTGTACTTTCGCAGCAGCTCGGCATGCGCTTGTTCCGGATCGTGTACGCTCACGCGGGTGCCTGGATCCTCAGTAGAAAACGAATGGAAGTGGCCGTCCGCGTCGCGGAACGAAACGGTAAAATCATCCGCACGATCGAGAACGCCCGAAAGTGATTTGCCGGATGCTAGCGTGACCGTAACTGTGGGCGCGCCCGGCCCTGACTTGGCACTTCGCGAACTACGCGGTTGTAGCCATAGCGACTGCAGGGCCAGCGGCTCATGTTTGGCTCCGATCCCAGCCAGATCTCCGGCCGGCGAATGACAGCTGTTGCAGCCGCCCGCGGTGTTGAAGTATTGTTGACCCTTCTTTGCGTCGCCAGTCACCACGTTGCCGAAATTGTAAGTCACTCGATGACCGGCCGCGTAAGTGCGCGCATGCAGCCACGCCACGATATCAGCGATCTGTGGCTCACTCAGATTCAGCTTCGGCATCCCTTTATCCGGACGCCCTTCGCGAATAACCGGCGCAATCAGGATGCCCTTCTCGTCATCCAGCACGATCAACGATCGAACCAGGTCCGGTGCTCCCGGTCCGCCATTCGCAGCGACGCCGTGGCATCCGGAGCAGTTCGTCTTGAACGCAATCCCGCCGCGAGCCACCGCCCGCGGGTCTTGCTTTGCTCCCGTAATCGCGGCCGCTGTCACCGGTTCATTCGCCGGCGACTGGGCCGGACTGCTGGGAGAAATCGGCGGTTCCTGTGACCAGGCTAAGGACAGCGTTCCGGCGAGAATCCCCGTCGCCATAAGCCGCGTAAACTGAGACATCAGCCATTAGTCTCTCAACTTTCACTTGAGAAATAGCAGCTGTCAATACAGCTTGAAGCGAGTG
>CBAAAA010000267.1:0-6858 GCA_964658695.1 uncultured Solirubrobacteraceae bacterium
TCCATGAACTTGAGGAGATGGGGGGCACTCATGCCACTCTCGAGGCCTCTTCGCATGCCCTTGATCTTGCGCGCATTTATGCCATGCAGTTCCATACTGCGGGCTTCACGAACTTCACGCGCGACCATCTCGATTATCACCAGACGATGGAAGCGTACTTCGCCGCTAAACAATTGCTGTTTAAACCGCGGAGCGGGTCCCCTCCCCGCTTCGCGGTTCTGAATGCGGATGATGAGAATTGCCGGCGTCTGGAACTGTCGCCGGACACGCAAGCGTCCTGGTACGGTCTCGGCGTGGCGCCTTCAACCGGCAATTTCGTGCGGGCTTCAGGGATCGAATCGTCTTTCGACGGTCTGCGTTTCCAGGTTGCGTCTCATAACCGGCGCTTTGCCGTGCAGTCGCCACTGGTGGGCCACATCAACGTCTACAACATTCTTTTGGCTTGCGCCACGGCTTTGACTTACAACATTTCGGAGGGGCACATTCAAAAAGGAATCGCGGAGTTGCAGCGGGTCCCTGGGAGATTTGAGCGGGTGGAAGAAGGGCAGCCGTTTATGGTGGTAGTGGATTACGCCCACACGGATGACGCTCTGCGCAACGTGATTGCAGTCGCTCGCGCCATGAAACCAAAACGCGTGATCACACTATTCGGCTGCGGCGGAGATCGCGACCGTTCGAAACGCCCGTTAATGGGTATGGCAGCCGGAGAGGCCAGTGATTACGTGATTCTGACGTCCGACAATCCACGCAGCGAAGATCCCCTGGCAATCATGAATGATGCCATGGTGGGACTGCGGCGATTCGATACACCTCACCTTGCTGAACCCGACCGGGAGCGAGCGATCAAAAAGGCAATTGAGACGGCCGAGAAGGGAGACATCGTAATCCTGGCGGGTAAAGGGCATGAGACGTACCAGATTCTGCGTGATGGTCCGATCCCCTTTGATGATCGCGAAGTGGCGCGCAGAGTGCTGCGGTCCTTCGGCTACAAACGCGCGGCGGGAAAGCAATAGACGAGTATGGAACTCACGCTCGCGCAGGTCCTCGAGGCGACCGGCGCCCGGCCTGCTGCGGGCGCTTTCACGGAAAGCACTCGCGTGACGGGATGGAGTATCGATTCGCGCACTATTGCCCAAGGCGATCTCTTCTTTGCCATCAAAGGCGATGTGTTCGACGGTCATGAATTTCTTCCGCAGGTGTTTGCCGCGGGGGCCGTCGGCGCTGTAGTCAGTGACATTCCGACTGGCGTCGCGGGTACGTTCTTGCAGGTTCCGGACAGCATAGCTGCCTTGCAGCAAACTGCGCACTTTGCACGAAGGAAATGGGGGCGGCAGATCGTTGCGATCACCGGCAGCGCCGGAAAGACTGGAACCAAGGACGTCCTCGCGGCGATCCTCGCTACCCGCTTTCGGGTTGGCAAGACGGCAGGGAATTTAAATAATCACCTGGGATTGCCGCTTAGCTTGCTTCGGATGCCAGGAGACGCGGAAGTTGGCGTGGTTGAGATGGGGATGAATCATGCGGGTGAGATTCGCGAGCTTGCCAGGATCGCCGAACCACAAATCGGTGTCATAACAAATGTGGGCTATGCGCACGCCGAGGCTTTCGAATCGATAGAAGGCATTGCGGCTGCCAAGCGCGAGTTAATTGAAGAATTGCCGGCAAGCGGAATCGCCGTGCTGAATCGAGACGATGAACGCGTGTTCGGCTTTCGCGACTATCATTGCGGGCGGGCCGTCACCTATGGATTTTCGGAAGGCGCGGATATTCGTGCTGTTCAGTTCGAGCGTGGTCCAGCGGGATCGGCGTTCACAGTGCATGGTGTTCGATTTAAGACTGAACTGACCGGCAGGCACAGCGTTTCGAATATACTCGCCGGCCTGGCGGTTGCGGATTTGTCAGGAATCCGCTTCGAAGATCTGGCGCCGGTTGTCAGCGCGCTCAAACCGTCCAAAATGCGCGGTGAAAGAGTAGTGCGCGAAGGCATCACGGTATTGAATGACAGTTACAACTCAAACCCGGAAGCAGCGAAAAGCATGCTGGATGTGCTTCGGGAGGAGACCGCCGTCCGCCGGATCGCAGTCCTTGGAGAGATGCGCGAGCTTGGGCCCATGGCCGAGAAGCTGCATCGGGAAATAGGTTCTTACGCCGCGCGAGTAGGTATTGACGTACTCATAGGGGTGAGCGGTGCGAGCCGGTTCATGGTTGAGCAGGCCATGCAATCGGGATTTGACTCTCGCACCGCCTTTTTTTTCGACGATCCCGAGAGCGCGGGAACATTCCTTCGTGAGTTTGTGACGCCCGGAGACGTGGTCCTTTTCAAGGGCTCTCGCGGCATACATGTGGAACAAGCGCTGGCCAGAATGGAAGAATAACCATGCTTTACTGGCTGCTTTATGAAGTGCTGCGGAAATATGTTCCGGCGTTCCGCGTATTCGGTTATATTACGACTCGCGTTGCTCTCGCGAGTCTGACCGCGCTGTTCTTAGCGCTGGTGCTCGGGCCTTGGATGATCCGGAAACTGCGGGAGCTCAGCTTCGGCCAGCATATTCGGGAAGACGGACCGAAGTCGCATTTGAAGAAAGCCGGGACGCCCACGATGGGTGGACTGCTCATCGTGTGCTCCATTATTGTTCCTACCCTGCTTTGGGCTGACCTTACCAATCAATACATCTGGATTGCGCTGGTTGGTCTGACGGGTTTCGGGACGATCGGATTCCTGGATGATTATTCAAAGATCGCTAAGAAGCGAAATCTTGGCCTGACTGCGCGACAGAAGTTCTGGTTGCAGGTTCTGGTTGCTATGATTGTTGGCTTTCTTCTACTCGTGCTGCATTCGGAGCAAGCCTATTCGACCGCCATTAACGTTCCCTTTTTCAAGCAATTCAAGCCGGACCTGCTGGTGGAAGGGTGGACCAGGAACTTCTGGACGTATCCAATGGCGTTTGTGTTTTTCTACTTCTTTATCGTTTTTGTAATGGTGGGTTCGTCAAACGCGGTGAACCTGACGGATGGCTTGGACGGCTTGGCTGCAGGCTTGATGGTGATCGCAGCGGGCGCCATGACCATGTTGACCTATGTCTCCAGCAACAAGGCCATCTCCAATTACCTCGACCTGGCGCATCTACCCCGCTCTCAGGAGTTAACAGTCTTCTGCGGCACAATGGTGGGCGCAACACTTGGATTCCTCTGGTACAACTGCCATCCTGCGGAAGTATTCATGGGTGATGTCGGCTCGCTGGCGCTGGGCGGGGGCATGGGCATCGTTGCGGTTCTCATCAAACAGGAAGTACTGCTGCTTTTTATCGGCGGTGTATTTGTCGTTGAGGCGCTTTCCGTCATTTTGCAAGTAGGCAGTTACAAGCTTCGCCACGGGAAGCGAATTTTCAAGATGGCGCCAATTCACCATCATTTTGAAGCGCTTGGCTGGTCGGAGTCGAAGGTGATCGTGCGTTTCTGGATAGCTGGCCTGGTGATGGCGCTGTTCGCGCTCACTACGCTCAAATTGCGGTAAGAAGACGATGGACTTGCACGGCAAAAGTGTTCTGGTTGTGGGAGCGAAGCGCTCCGGTTTTGGGGCGGTGGAGCTGCTGGTCCGGCAAGGGGCCTCGGTGCGCGCCATGGATGCCCAGCCACTCTCTTCCGAGGAGCAGTCCCGTTTCGATGCGATAGGCGTTCCGGTGGTTCCGCAGCGCGAAGAGTACTTAGGGAATCCCGATCTGGTGGTGTTATCACCTGGCGTACCGATCGATTTGCCGCTCTTTCAAGGCGTTCGCCGGATAATCGGCGAAGTCGAGCTTGCTTCTTACTTCCTGCTGGGTCCGGTGATTGGAATAACGGGTTCGAACGGTAAAACGACCACTACCGCGCTGACGGGTCATCTGCTTCGCGAGAGCGGCATCCAGTGCCAGGTTGGTGGAAACATCGGCACAGCGGCCACTTCGCTCATCGGTTCATCGCGGCCCGATCAATGGAACGTGCTGGAATTATCCAGTTTCCAGTTGGAATCGGTAGAGCACTTTCGCGCCTCAATCGGCGTCTGCCTGAATGTCACTCCCGATCATCTGGATCGGCATCACACCTTCGAACGCTATGTCGCAGCCAAAGGCAAGTTATTTAGCAGCTTGACGGCCGGCGATTTTGCGGTGCTCAACTTCGACGATGATGCCTGCCGCAGCTATGCGGAACTGAGTGAGGCATCGGTTCTCTGGTTCAGCACCAAAGCGGAAGTTCCGAACGGGCTGTGGCTGCAAAATGACGAAATCTGGTTCAATGACATTCCGTTGATGCTGCGCTCGATGATAAAACTGCGAGGTCTGCATAACGTGGAAAACGTGATGGCTGCGGCATTGATTGCTCATCTTGCAGGCGCACGGCCGGAGCAGATTGCTCCCGCGGTCAGCAGTTTTCCAGGTGTGGAGCATCGCATCGAATTTGTGCGCACACTGGATGGCGTTGAATACTTCAACGATTCGAAAGCCACGAATGTGGATGCTACGTTGAAGGCAATTGAAGCCTTCCCGGGGAATCTCTGGATTATTCTTGGCGGAAAAGATAAAGGTAGCGACTACACTCCGCTTCGAGAGCCGCTACAAAACAAAGCGAAGGGAGTTCTTTTGATCGGAGCCGAGCCGCCATATCCGTACGCAGCGGCGCCACTGATTCAGAGCGCTCTGGCGGGGTATGCGCCCATGGCCGAGTGCGGCAGTCTGGAAGTTGCGGTGGAGCACGCCCGCTCCAATGCGCAACCCGGCGATACCGTTCTACTGGCGCCAGCCTGCGCGAGCTTCGATCAATTTGAAAGTTACGAACATCGCGGGAAACGCTTCAAACAAATCGTGAAAGAATTGTCGTAAGAAAATGGCGCAAAGACTGAAGACAGACTGGACGCTTTTTCTGACCGTGCTGTGTATGGTCTGCTTCGGACTGATCATGGTCTACAGCTCGTCCTCCATGCTGGCGCAGCTCCGCTATCATTTCTCAGATACTTACTTCTTTTTTCGTCAGCTTGGCTGGGCGATTTTCTCGTTTGTGCTGCTGCTGTTCTGCATGAAACAGGATTATCGCCGTTGGAACGATCCACGGTTCGCGTTTGCGGCGCTAGGCACCGTGATGCTGCTGCTGGTTACGGTTTACCTGACCGATTCCTCCAGTCATCGCTGGTTGAACGCGGGTCCGCTCCATCTGCAGCCATCAGAGCTGGCGAAGCCCGCACTGGCGCTGTTTCTGGCGTTTTTTCTCTGCCCGCGTCTCGGCTCGATCAATGAGAAGCGTACTCTGCGCCCGATTGCGGTTTCGATTATCGTGATCGCCCTTGCAGTCGCGGTTGCAGATCTAGGCACAGCCGTGGTTCTGGTCGCGATGACGGTGGTGGTTGTCTTTGTTGCCGGACTTGACCTTCGCTATCTTGCAATTGCCGCCGGGTTAGGGCTTCTGTTAGGAGCCGGTTTCATAGTGATGAAGCCTTACCGGCTCGCGCGCGCCATCGATTTTATTGACAAGGACCATAGCTTGCTCGCAAAGCTTGATCCCAAGGGGCATCTTCTCGGTTATGCCCATCAGACCACGTCCACCAGCGATCCAGGCTACCAGCAGAAGCAGGCCAAAATCGCAGTCGGCGAGGGCGGCCTCTTAGGCGTCGGTCTCATGGAGTCTCGTCAGAAGATGCTCTACCTGCCGGAAGCGGAAACCGATTTCGTCTACGCGGTTGTCGGTGAAGAGACTGGATTTTTCGGAGCGGCGCTACTGATGGGAGGGTTTGTGGTCGTGTTATGGCGCGGCATCAAGACCTTCATGAATGCAGCGGATGATTTTGGGCGTTATCTTGCCCTGAGCGTCACCGTTTGCGTTGTGATTCAGGCGTTGATCAACGTGAGTGTTGTGCTCGATCTACTTCCCAACAAAGGAATCCCTCTTCCATTTGTGAGTTACGGCGGCAGTTCACTTCTGAGTACTCTGCTGCTGATGGGAATGCTGCTGAGCGTTAGCGAGCACGCGGGGTAATTACTGAGTTTGGCATTCTCATTCGTGCTGACGGGCGGAGGAACCGGAGGCCACGTCTTTCCGGCGCTGGCAGTGGCTGAGGTGCTGCGGTCGCAGAACCACAAGCTGCTGTTTGTTGGAACTGAGACGGGGATGGAAGCCCGGCTTGTGCCCGAAGCCGGCTACGAGATCGAGTTCATTCGCAGCGGCGGGCTGAATCGAGTCGGCCTGCGGCAATCGATGCGGACAGTCCTGCAACTTCCTGGAAGCGTCTGGGCAGCCCAGCGTCTTCTAGCTCGTTTTCGCCCGGACGCGGTGTTCAGCATGGGCGGATTTGTTTCAGGTCCGGTCATCGCCGCCGCGGTCCTCGCCAGCATTCCGCTTGTCGTGATGGAACCCAATGCGATACCAGGCTTCGCGAATCGAAAAGTAGCAAAGTATGTGTATCGTGCGCTACTTGGATTCGAATCCACGCGATCCTGGTTTCCGAAGGGAAAGGCCGAGGTTACCGGAGTGCCGGTGCGGCCCGCGTTCTTTGAAGTGCGACCGAAAAGCGGCGGTAAATTTGCAGTGCTCATCACCGGTGGAAGTCGTGGTGCACGAACTCTGAACCGTGCTGCGCGGGAAAGCTGGGCCTACTTCCGCGATTCTGCAGCCCCCGTGCGAATGGTTCACCAGACTGGAGCCGCTGAATACGAAGCACTCGCGCGAGACTTCGAGAAGGCCGGGATAGATGGTGAGGTCGTGCCGTTCTTAAAGAATATGGCCGCGGCGTTCGCCGAAGCGGATCTTGTGGTCGGGCGTTCCGGCGCGGGCGGAGTAAACGAAATCGCGGCAGCGGGCATGGCGTCATTGCTGGTCCCATTCCCGTTCGCA
>CBAAAA010000268.1:0-6856 GCA_964658695.1 uncultured Solirubrobacteraceae bacterium
GAATTCGCATATGCGTATAGGTTTACAGGAGCGAGAGAAACAATTCTCGAAACCACCATGCGAGTTACGTCTCTTAGTGCTCTGACTTACGACGCCGTGATATCATTTCGGCGTCGGATCTCACACGCTCGTTTCTGAAGCTGCCTAGCGGAGCATCAGAACCCCCCTCCCCCAGCTCGCGGGTTCAATTTTCAGGAGAAATAAATCGTGATCATCAAAGCTTCGTCTCGAAGGTATGTACAAGACTGTCTACCGGGAGATGATATCAACCCCGGGCGGAGAAGTTTCTTCAAAGGGCTGGGAGCAGCGGGCGCGACGGCCACTGCCGCGTACCTGTTCGGCGGGTCGGCAGATCTGGAAGGCCAGACCACCAGCGCCAACCTCGATACGGCTAATCAGATATTCACCGCGGCCCTGATTGCAGAGGATCTGGCGTCAACTTACTATTATAACGGCCTCGTCGGCGCGGTGATTCAAGATCCTGACCTGGCCGGGCCTGGTGGAACGCCCATTGCTCCGACGACGACTGGACAATCGGTCGCGAATGTGAACTATCTTCAGGCGGCGCTGGGACAAGAGATTGCGCACGCCAATTTGCTGCGGGCAGTGGCGAATCTCGGCACGGGCGCGGCTACCGATCCTTATCAGACGTTTTATTTCCCGGCAGGCACCTTCGACACTCGAGATGCATTTACCGCAACACTCGAGGCTTTGGAAAATGCATTTATCGGGGCCTATTTAGTCGCCGTTCGCGAGCTAAGCACGTTAGCTGCGCGCAGTGCCACACGCGGCGTTCCGACGGGACAGTTCGGGGCTTCCGTCTATAGCTCGGCGCAGCTGGCCTATTTTGCGCAAGTAGCGGCTTCGATCATGGGAGTGGAGTGCGAACACCGGGTGTTTGCCAGGGAGATTGGACGGCGTGCGCCAACGGCCAATAACCTTAATTTCGAGCAAACAGACACCCTTACGAGCGTGTACAACGGTTCGGCATCGGCGGTTGTAGCTTTGACTCCCTTCTTAACGCCCAGCACGGGCCCGGGATACTCGCTCGCGACCGCGTTAGCGGGCTCTGCGGCCCTGATAATACCGTCTTCGGCCATTGGCGTCGCACCGCCTACTCAGTAATCGCCAGCGGAGGAACAGGAGCGAACATGAGAGATTTATGTCAGTTTAAGAGCAGTCCGAAGCGGACCGTCAAGCAACTTGTCTTGTGGCTGGCAGCGGTGGCGGCAATTGCGTCCACTGCTCCAGCGCAGGTTTCATCACAAATTGGAATCGGTGGCTACGATCTGAAATCGCCATCCGATCGCGCTATTGCATTCGACTATAACAGCACCGGGAATCTCGACCACATTGTGCTCTATCGACCAGGGGCGGGGACGGTATTCATCGAAGAAAAGCAAAACGGGGCTTACGTTCCGGTCTTCATGTCGTTTAACGGCATTGGTGGCTACGATCTCAAGTCAACTGAGGATCGAATCATCGCATTCGACTACAGCGGGAACGGACACGCGGACCATCTGCTTTGCTATCGTCCCGGGGCGGGAGTTGTATGGATCATAGCGAACAGCGGTGGGATGTTTTATCCGGTTTACGACTCAACCGACGGCATCGGTGGGTATGACCTTAAGTCAACGGAGGACAAAATTATCAGCTTTGACTATGACGGAAGCGGGAAGTATGACCATCTTGTGCTCTACCGCCCGGGAGCTGGAGTTGTTTTTATCGTGCAGAATACGAACGGCACTTTCTCGCCAGAACTGCAATCCACCGGCGGGATTGGTGGCTACGATCTGCGTTCCACTAATGACCTGCTAATCGCGTTTGATTATTACGGGGTCGGGATCGGAGACCACCTTCTTGCTTATCGCCCAGGCAGTGGAGTTGCTTACATCATCGAGAACACGAATGGATCAGGCAGCTTTAATCCCGTCTACACATCTACGAGCGGAATTGGCGGTTACGACTTAAAGTCGGCAGTCGATCAGCTTGTAGCCTATGACTATTCCGGGGTCGGAAACCAGGACCATCTACTGGCTTATCGGCCGGGGAGCGGCGTCGCTTTTGTAATTCAGTCATCGTATCTCTCGTACAATCCGATTTTTGTTTCAACGGGCGGTATTGGCGGCTATGATTTGAAGTCGCCAGCCGACAAGATATTCACGTTCGATTACAACAGCACCGGCTTTCTGAATGCCTTGGCGCTTTATCGACCCGGCGCCAGCGTCTTCTATGTCGAAACCAATGTCAACGCAGAATTCATCGATCAGGCGAAGAAGAGTACGGATAACAACTTCTGAATGGTTGACTCGGAACAAAATCCAAGCAAAGATCTCCTAACCCCCGGACTGTAAGTTTTGATAAGTGTGTCGAATAAGTTTGGCCATCCTGGCCTTTGATACGTTTAACTCAGAGCGGTTGTACGCCTGGCACTCCTTGCCAGGCCAACCGATTAGCACCGGAAACGGATACGTTGACTTACTGCTCACGCCCGGTGCTTACCCGCGGGTTGGTCCGGGAAGTGAACTCCGCCTAACTGCGGCGAGGCCGCTGATACAAGAATTGGTCTGACGCGCTGCAATGCGCTGATTGGCGTGGGCGCCGCGGATGGATGCTTCGTCTTACGACGCTTGAGATGGTGAATGCCAACTCATCAGCCAGAGGCCCGCGCGGCGGCATTCTCTTCGGAGCTTCGGAGCAAAAGCTCGCGCTGAATATCGTCCAGGGCTTTTGTGTCTCCCGAGTGAAGATCTTCTTCCAGACGTCGAAGGGCGATCCCGAACACATCTCCGACGTGGAGAGTGATTCCGGGCTTCCTTCTTTGAAGCAAGTCCCACCACAGTCGATGTGCCAAGTCACGATCGGCGGGAGTTGGCAGGACAAGGTGTTGACCCAGATCCAGTCTCCAGGGCGTTTCTTCTCCGTCGGACATAATTTCGAGGCGAACATCCGGCCGCGGACGGGCAAGTTTTCCCCATGCTTCAGCGATCTCACGCTCCTGCTCTTCCACAGAAGCTCTTTCAGAGAGGCTGACAACGACACGCGCGAAGCGAAGCCTCGAAGCTGCCAAAAGGATCAATTCGTAGGCGTTTTTTCCAGGGACGGCAATCAAGTGCACAGGCTTGCCGACCTTCTCCGCCAGGTAAACGACTCTGCTGAATACCTTGGTCTCACACTGGTTGACGACTTCCTCTGGATTTGTGGGCTGTTCGGATTGAGCATCCGGGCAATCGCCATTCACCGAGACAACGACCACATCCGTCTGAGCGGGATCGTTGTCTTCAAGAACCTTCTGCAAATGGGAAAGGTTCTGAAAGTCATGGACCGCAACCAGTATGTTGTCGGGGCGTACACCCAGCGACCTGGGGGACAGGTTTTCTCTTATCTCCGGACGAAATATTTCCGTCTCACTCTCCTCGTGAGTCTGAAGGGTCTCTTTGTTGGCTGGCTTTTCTTCTGGTCTACTTGTGCGCTTATAAAACCGTTCGCTAAGGGAGAATGCAACGAAAAACACCAAAGTGAAGGCTGTACCCGCAAGGGTTGCGGTGGTCTTCGTCAACACATTGATTCCGGCCAGCAGAAACAGCATTACGGTGATCATTGCCAAGCCCACCGGCAGATCGATTCCCCGCATACGGATATTGAAGGGAACTCTCCATCGTTCCACCTTTGGCTCGGTAAAACGCAACACCAGGACCGCGAGGGCCTTCATAAAGAAGCTCCACGCAACGCCAAAAGCGTAGGCTTCTCCGAGCAGGAACACATCGCCTTCACTCAGCAGAATGGTGATCAGTTGTAAGACGACGATGAGGTTGATAATACGATGCGTGGTGCCGTACTTGGGATGAGGTTCGCGAAACCAGACAGGCAGTACCCCGTCTTCGGCGACGCGGTTGAGAACGCCGTTGGAGCCGATGATGGAAGTATTGACGGCGCCTGCCAGGATTAAAGTCCCAACCAACACTACGAAGGCCTGAAACATCAGCTTCAGCATCTGAGGGCCGACCAGGAACATAGAGAGGCCGCTAATCAGGTTGTCAAAGTACTTCGGGCGTTCCGAATCAGGGATGAGCATGACAGCGAAGAACGAGACGAGCGAGGTAAAGAGGAGGCTGTAGACGAAGATAATGAGTCCGGTGCGCACCAGATTCCTGTGCTTCGGATGCTCTATTTCGCGATTGACCTGGGCGAGGCTTTCCTCTCCGCTCATGGCTAAGAGAGAATGGCCAAGTCCGATGAGGATTGCGACTGCTGTAATGGTGGGGGCAATCGTGCCTTTCAGCCAGCCCAACGCATCCGGACTGAACTTGATATTCGCCATGGTCGGCGGGGGAACAGGGTGGTAACCCTTAGTGAAGATCGTGAGGAGACACCAGCCGATGAGGATAACGACCATCACGGTGGTAATTTGCATAATTCGCAAAGCTTTGCCGCTCGAAAACGGGACCCCGACGGTGTTGGTCCACCAGAAGTAGACCGTCACGCCAATTGCAAAGAGGGCGGCAAAGTAGGGCGCCGGGAGAGGGAGCTTCGGGCCATGCAGATAGCCGGAGACTTGACTCAACAGGCCTGCCAGATATAAACCGGCGCTGACGGCACTGATGGGTCCGGTCAAGACGTAATCGAACATCAGAGCCGAGACAGAAAACTTGGCGGCAGTTGCCCCCATGGCTTCACGCACGACGCGGTAGACCCCGCCGCGCACGAACATGCTGCAGCTCTCCACGTACACGGCACGAACAGCGTACGAGAACAGCATAATTCCCAGGATGAACCAGGGAGCGGCTTTACCGACTGCCTTTTCAGCGATGCCACCGATGTAGTAGGCGGTGGAGCCAAGGTCGCTCAGGACAATGGCGGCGGCTCTCCAGAACGATACGAAGGAGAGCATGATGGTGGCTGGAACTATGTAGCGGGATAGCCTTCCGGGCTGTGGGTTGAGAGTTTTATTGGATGAGGTCGGCATTGGCGCTCGAACTTATCGCGTCTTGTTCAGTTCCATCCGAAGGTCCTGGATAGGAACAGCATGCGCTTTCAAAAGCATAAGCCGGAATGCCTAAAGGACCGATAAAGATCGCGGAGCCGGCGAAGTGGATAAATTGCGAGGTCATGAATTGCGAATCTCTTTATGCCGGCTTTATAGTGATCTGGCTAAGTTGGCAGCGTGAGCAGGAGAGCGGCTGAAGGGCCGTGTTGGGTTGTGAGTGTCGCACTGGCGGCAAATATTCTGATTGTGATTGCAAAGCTGATTGCAGCTTCCATTACGGGCAGTTCGGCCATGTTTTCCGAGGCACTCCATTCGATCGTGGATTCCGGGAACGGGTTGCTGCTTCTGCTCGGCCAGCACAGGAGCAGGCGGGAGCCCGACGAGAGTCATCCTTTTGGATATGGAAAGGAGCTGTACTTCTGGGCGCTGATGGTTTCGGTACTGGTATTCGCGGCAGGCGGCGGCATTTCAGTTTATGAGGGAATCCTTCGCATTCTTCGGCCTCGCCCACTTGAGCATTCAGGCTGGAATTATGCCCTGCTCGCAATCGCCTTTTGCTTTGAAGGGACGTCCCTCTTCGTGGCGCTTCGGGCACTGAAGAAAGTAAATGGATTCCGTTCGTTCTGGCAGGCGATTCGGATCAGTAAAGATCCAGCGGTATTTGCGATCGCGTTTGAGGATGGTGCTGCTCTGGCTGGTTTGTCGATCGCATTTCTGGGTCTTTACTCGGCCAACCTTTGGAAGGCGCCGTTCCTGGACGGAGTGGCTTCGCTCTTTATCGGACTGTTGTTGGGCGCCGTTGCTATCCTGCTAGCGCGAGAGACGAAGGAGTTGCTTGTCGGCGAGGGAGCAAGCCGGGACATGTTACGCGCGATTCGCCGGATTGCACAGAAGGAGAAAACAGTGGAGCGAGCCGGGTATCCCCTTACGATGTACTTCGGACCGGAAAACGCCTTGTTGGCCATGAAACTTCAATTCATGCCGCAGCTCAATGCGACCGAGATCGAGGCGTCCATCGATCGAATCGAAGTGGAAGTGTGCCGCCACTTCCCTGAGATTCGCCATGTCTTTCTGGAAGCAGAGCGGATTCGGCGGATACCACTCTCGGCGGCTGATGCGCGCGAGAAACAGAGTGGGAAACACATTTCAACCAGGCATGAAGCGAGTATAGATGCTTGATCCAGCTCTGAGTGCTCTACCGAAGTGTTGCGGCCGCTCCACCCGGCTGCTAGCTTTCTACGCGTTGGCCGGGTTAGCGGCACAGATAGCTTCTGGTCAGGAAACGCAAGCACAAACACCACAAAACGCGCCGCCGACGGGAGGGGCGATTCCTCGTCAAGAGGAAAACAAAACAGCAAAGCCCGATGTCGCTTCGCAGCGCTGGAATCTCTTCTGGCAAGCCACGTCGATCGGCCAGTATCACGGCACGTTTCGATCACCCTATGAAGATCAGTTCAGTTTGCAAGACTACCCGGAACGCGATGTATCGATAACAACGACTTTGTTCTTCGGGCTTCGACTGGATCAAAACACGCAGCTTTACTTCGATCCTGAGATCGCGGGTGGGCGGGGATTCAGTGGAGTAAACGGTCTGGCCAACTCTTCAAATGGAGAATTGCCGCGCGTTGCCACGGCGACGCCTAAGCCGTACCTCGCGCGCCTTTATCTATCGCATGACTTTGGATTCGGCAGCGAGAAGGAATCGTTCGACGACGAAGAGAATCAACTGGCAGGGGAGCGTCCGATGACGCGCTATACGATTACGGTTGGCAGATTCACGCTGACCGACTTCTTCGATAACAATCGTTACTCGCATGATCCGCGGACGCAGTTCATCGGATGGGCTGTGATGTACAACGGGGCGTGGGA
>CBAAAA010000269.1:0-6811 GCA_964658695.1 uncultured Solirubrobacteraceae bacterium
AGGTGCTCCGCGAAGCCTCGATCGCAGCCGGCCTGACCGCCTTGATGATTCTGCTCTTCCTTGGCAGCTGGCGCAGCACTTTGATTGTCTGTATCTCTATTCCGCTTTCCATCCTGACGTCCATCTGTATCCTCTCGGCGCTCGGCGAAACCATCAACGTGATGACACTAGGCGGTATGGCGCTGGCGGTCGGAATTCTGGTGGATGATGCCACGGTCGAAATTGAGAACACGCACCGCAATCTGGCTGTGCCCAAAACATCACTCGTGCATGCAATTCTCGATAGCGCGAGTCAGGTTGCCGCTCCGGCGCTTGTGTCCACGCTGTCGATCTGTGTGGTTTTTCTTCCCGTGCTGCTGTTGACGGGCGCAGCACGTTACCTGTTTACGCCGCTTGCGATGGCTGTTGTGTTTGCGATGCTGGCCTCGTATTTTCTGTCACGGACGCTGGTCACGACCATGATGCACCACTTGCTTCCACCGGAGGTGCCGCTCTACCAGCGTGAGGAAGGAAGCCCGGAACCGGACGCCGGAAAGAATTTCATCTGGCACACTCACGAAAGGTTTAACAAGCATTTTGAACGCTTTCGGGACCGTTATCGGGGATGGCTCTCCTGGTCGTTGCACAATCGGGCTATCGTGCTGGTGCTCTTCGGCCTGTTCGTCGGGGGATCATCGCTTCTTACTCTTGTGATCGGCCGGGATTTTTTCCCTTACGTTGATTCTGGCCAGATGCGCCTGCATGTACTTCCGCCGCAGGGAACCCGTATTGAACAATCGGAGCGGGTGTTTGCAGCGATTGAACGCGAGATCCGGCAGATTATTCCAGCCGATCGTATGGACACCATTCTCGACAACATCGGACTCCCTTCCGGTGGTGTGAACCTGGCCTTCTCGAACAACAACACCATCAGCAACTCAGATGGCGACATTCAGATTTCCTTGAAACCCGGCCCCAGGCAGACGCTGGAGTTCACCCGGGAAATGCGTAGAAAGTTACCCGCAATGTTTCCGGACGAAACGTTCTACTTCACCCCGGCCAACATGACGAATCAGATTCTCGACTTCGGTCTGCCGGCGCCCATCGATCTACAAGTCGTCGGACGAAATCCCACGGCGAATTACAAGATTGCGCAAACTTTGCTCGAGAAGGTCAAGGCAATTCCCGGAGTTGTCGACGCTCACATCCACCAGCAGGTCACTTATCCAACCGTACAGGTGAATGTCGATCGCAGCAAAGCACAGCAGCTCGGGCTCCAACAGCGGGACGTCGCCACCAGCACATTGATCTCGCTTTCGGGCACCTCGCAGACCGCTCCGAATCAATGGCTCAACCCGGAAAACGGCGTCAACTACCAGGTCGTTGTGCAAAGCCCGATCTATAGGGTCGATTCGTTTGAAGCTTTGCAGCGCACGCCGATTACCGCTCAAAACGGGAACAACAGCCAGTTACTTGCAAACATTGCCAGTTTGAAACGGGACGTCTCCACCATCGTGGTGGACCACTACAACATTCAGCCAACGTTCGACATCTACGCGGACGTCGATCAGACCGACCTCGGGACAGTTGCAAACAAAATCCATGAGGTGATCCACCAGACGACAAAGTTGCCACCCGGTACCGTTCTCGAACTTCGCGGCGAAGTGACGACCATGGAAGAGTCCTTCTCGCGACTGTTGTTGGGCATCGGCTTCGCTGTGATTATTGTTTACCTGCTGATGGCGGTGAACTTCCAAAGCTGGCTCGATCCCTTCATCATTCTCATGGCGCTGCCCGGGGCATTCTCAGGTATCCTCTGGATGCTTTACCTGACCCAGACAACCTTCAGCGTGCCTTCTCTGATGGGATCTATCATGACGATCGGAGTGGCTACTGCAAACTCCATCCTGCTGGTGGTGTTTGCGAATGACCAGCGGGCCGAAGGAAAAAACCAGCTGGACGCGGCACTCGAGGCCGGCTTTACCCGCCTGCGGCCAGTGTGCATGACGGCTCTTGCCATGATCATCGGTATGCTTCCGATGGCCACCGCGCTGGGCGAGGGCGGCGAACAAAATGCACCTCTGGGACGCGCCGTCATCGGAGGATTGCTGGTAGCGACCGTGGGAACGCTGTTCATTGTGCCGATCATCTATTCTCTGCTGCGCAATAACGCTCCCATCGACTACGACCAACGCATTGATGACGAATATGATGGCAAAGTAACTCCGGGCGGCGAACCGATACCGCGGGAGTCTTAGAAATGGCAAATACCAACGACACGGCGGCAGTCGCGCCGCCTGAGACGAGTGAAAAACCGGCGACCCATGGGCACTCGCCGGCTTATTGGATTCTATTCGCAACGATTATCGTGCTGATTGCCGGGCTGGTGTATTTCTTCGCCTGGCTCCCGAGGCACAAGCGGCAGCAGGCACTTGAAAAGCAGACGCGCGAAGACGTGCAAGCCATCCCCAAAGTCCACGTGCAGAAGTTGCAGGCGGCTCCGTCAGGCGCAGATCTGCAGATTCCTGGAACCACCCTCGCTTATACGGAGGCGGCAGTTTACGCTCGCGCATCCGGCTACCTGTCGCGCCGGCTGGTTGATATCGGTGACCGCGTCCATGAGGGCCAGTTACTTGCCCTGATCGACGCCCCTGATCTCGACAAACAGGTGGCGCAGGGCGTCTCGACACTCCGGCAGAGCGAAGCGTCCCTTGCCCAGATGGAAGCGCAACTGCATTTGCAGTCGTTGAACAACGATCGTTACAAGGTTCTGGTTGCCAAGGGTGTCCTGTCGCGTCAACAGGGAGATCAGCAGGAAGCTGATTTTCGCGTGGCGGACGCCAATGTGCAGGCGGCTCAAAACACCGTGCAGGCGAACCGGGACAATCTCGAGCGGCTTCGTGTGCTGCAGCAATATGAGCGGGTCACGGCGCCCTTCACCGGGGTCATTACCGCGCGCAACATCGACGTCGGCGATCTCATCAATGCTTCGGGTTCTGGCAGCTCATCCTCTCCCTCGTCGCCCGGGTCGAGCGCTCTTGGATCTTCGGGAAACAACAGCGGTTCCTCCGGGAATCTCTCCTCAAACGTCTCCCCAGCAACCGGCGGATCTCAAGGGGGCGCCATGTTCACGGAGGCGAGCATCGATCCTTTGCGGATCTTTGTCTCAGTTCCTGAAGCGTACGCCGGATTGGTTCACATCGGCAGCCGTGCGAATCTCTTCTTTAACGAACTTCCGCAGGAGCAATATTCAGGACGAGTGACTCGCACGTCCGCGTCGATCGATGCGAATACCCGCACACTGCTGGTGGAAGTGCAGGTCCGGAACCCGCGTAGACAACTGATGCCTGGCATGTACACGGTGGTTAATTTCGTCCAACTTACCGGACATCCACCGCTGATGGTTCCCGGCGAGGCAATCGTCGTCCGGGATGGAAAGAACACGCTTGCAGTGATGGACGGAGAGAACAAGATTCATTTCCGGCCGGTACAGATCGGGCGGGATTTCGGAAACGAGAGTGAGATCGTAAGCGGCGTTCAGCCCGGTGATGTGATCGTGACAATCATCACAGACGAGGTGCGTGATGGCATCAAGATCGATCCAGAATTTCAGAAGCCGGCGCAGCCGCAGGCGGGCGGTCAAAGTGATCACCGCCCCGGCAATGAAGGCCAATACGGGAACCAGAAATTGACGAATGAGGGAAGCAAAGCTTCGAAAGCGGCTGGCGGTGGTGGTGGAAAGGGGCAAGGCAAGAGCCAATGAGGCGCGCGCGCTTGCCGGTCTTGCTGCTCTGCCAATCAGTTCTCATCGCGCAGCAGCAACAGTCTGGTCCACCACCCTTGCCCAGCGGAACCCCTACGGCACTTGGACAGCCACGGCCTTCCGCTATTCTTCAATCGGTTCAGGATGATCCGGCTGCGCCGAAAACCGCCTCTCCGGAGTACCCTAATCGCTCATCTTTCTTCGATTTTGGTGCGCAATATCGCAACCCGAAAGCGCCAGCCCTCAACCTGGGACCGGCCGACCGCGGGCGTTCTCTGATACGGGACGGAAAGCTCTACTTGTCGCTTTACGATGCGCTGGCACTGGCGATCGAGAACAATCTCAATGTTGAAGTGGAGCGGTACAACCTGTCGATCGCCGGGACGGAAAAGTTGCGCGCCAGCGGTGGAGGCGATCTCCGGGGTATCGATTATTCCGTGGCCGAAAGCCCGACTGGTGTTGGGGGGCCAGGCAGCCCGTTGCTGAATAGCGCGGCCGCTTCGGTTACGCCCACCACTCCGACGGTCAACGACCTGACTTCTCTGAACATTCTTACGGAGACCCCGTCGAATTTATCCGTTCAAGGCCCTGCTGGCTTCGCGGCCGGGCCTACGGTTCCCACCTTTCAGCCGACATTCATCGGCCAGAACACATTCTTCCAACGTTCCAATACCTCTTCACTCACCACCTCGACGCTCGGAACCACTTCGGCCGGACTTGTCACCCAAGGCAGCACCGGGGTAAACAATTACATCACCGCTGATTACGCGCTGGTACAAGGTTTTAGCGAAGGCACGCAGGTGGAAGTTGACTTGAATAATGCGGCCCAGGCGCTGTATGGAAGCACCAGCCAATACGATCCATTCGCTACGCCCAACACGTCCATCACAGTGACTCAGCCGTTGCTTCGCGGCTTTGGAAGGGCGATCAACCTGCGCTACATTCGCATCGCTTCGATCAACCAGAAGGTCTCTCGCCTGTTGTTCTACCAGCAGCTCATCAGCACGGTGTATGGTGTGGCGCGTCTCTACTATGACCTGGTGAGTTTAACGGAAAACGTCGAAGTGCAGCGCGAGACCCTCGCAGCGGCGCAGAAGTTGCTCGAAGACGACCGCGCCCAAGTGGAGCAGGGCACGCTGGCGCCACTCGACCTCACTCAGGCACAGTCGCTGTTTACTTCGAGTCAGCTAGGAGTGATTCAGGCCGAAGGGCTGGTTCGCCAGCAGGAGGTGATCCTCAAGACGCAGCTTGCCCGTCAAGGAACCGCGGACCCGATGATCGGCAATTTAACGATCGTGCCGACGGATCGCATTGTGGTTCCGCCGTCCGACGACCTGCCGCCGGTAGACACACTCGTCGCACAAGCGATGGCAACGCGACCCGATCTGGCGCAGGCCTCCTTGCAGGTACAAGGCGGCGAGGTAGCATTGAAGGCATCTCAAAACGCTGCCCGGCCGGAATTGGATATCGTCGCTAATTTTCAGACTCGCGGCAGCACTGAAATTCCCTTTACGACGGTTGGGACTCCTGGAACCGGGGCCATCACCGCGCCTACGGATCTTGGCGAGGCCGGGCTTCGCACATCGCGCATCTATCAGGCAGGGTTGCAGGTCAACTTGCCACTGAAGAATCACGTCGCTCAGGCCGATGCCGCACGCGATCTTCTGCAAGTGCGGCAGTCGCAGGCGCGCACGCAGATTCTCGCTAACCAGGTACGGGAAGATGTGGAAAACTCGCTGATCGCTCTGCAGACTGCGCGCAAGGCGCTGGAAGCCGCTATCCAGAGCCGTCAATACCAGGAACAACTGGTTTCGGCCGAGCGCGACAGGCTTTCGGTAGGCGCATCAACGAACTTCCTGGTCATTCAACAACAGGGCTATCTGGCCCAGGCAAGATCCACCGAGGTTGCGGCCCGAAGTGTATGGATCAAAGCCCACGTGGCGCTGGACCGTTCCGTGGGAAATCTGCTGCAAAAAAACGGAATCACCTATGATGATTCCGTTTCTGGACAAGTTCCAGCCGCCAGGAATCCCCAGCCGTAGATTCTCTACTTTTCGGCCTGAACTACCGGCATGTTCACCAGGTGCTCGGCGACAAACCAGACTTGCGCTTCACTTGTCCGGATCACATCGCTGACCAGCAAATCGTTGGTGCCATCGTCGCCCGCATCGTCCGCAGCCTTCGCGAATTCATGCGACTCCTTCAGAATGATCTCGTGCGCTTCCAGCAGCCGTGACAATTGCTCGGGAACATCCTGACGATGAATGGAGGGACGTTCGATGCGAGTTTGCTCAGCTACGTCATGAGGCGTTGCAATCGCGACGCCGCCTAATCCCTGAATGCGTTCGGCGATTTCGTCGACCAGCTCATCCTGCTCTTCGTAGTGCTTATCGAGAAGCAGGTGCAGTTGATAGAAAGTGTGTCCGGAGACCTGCCAGTGAAACTTCTTGTACATCTCGCGGATCATGATGGTGTCCGCAAGCACCTGATTCAAGTTCCGGGTGCTTTCAAGGCGCTTCGCCGCGTCAACGCCTAACGGAAGATCAATCACGGTCCCGTACTCCTGGAGAGTCCGCCCACGCTGTCCCAGAAGCGGTTGAGCGGACACCTGATGAGCAGGCTTGCTGTGTGACTCAGATTTCGTGTGTGCCATAACTGCTTCTCAGACGCAGTTCGGGAAGAGAAAGGTTCTACTTCAACTCGAGGAGTTCTTTTTCTTTGGCCTTTGCGGCCTGATCGATCTTGGCAATCTGCCCGTCAGTGAGCTTCTGAACAGAATCAAGCGCCTGCCGCTCTTCATCCTCGCTGATCACTTTGTCTTTGGTCAGCTTTTTCAACTGTTCGTTGGTGTCGCGACGGACGTTCCGCAGGGCCACCCGACGCTCTTCCGCCACGTGGCTCAGCTTTTTTACCAGATCGCGACGACGCTCTTCGGTCAGCGGTGGAATCGGAACGCGCACCAGTTTGCCGTCGTTCGAAGGATTGAGACCCAGGTCTGCGACTCGAATGGCCTTCTCAATCGCATTGATGGTCGAGGAGTCCCAGGGCTGCACGGTGATCATCGCCGGC
>CBAAAA010000270.1:0-6765 GCA_964658695.1 uncultured Solirubrobacteraceae bacterium
CTGGTGCCCGAAGTGAACGCCGGCTTCGAGCAATTCTTTCATCGAAATTGATGGCATCTGCCTCCTCAAAGAACAAAGCGGTTCTGGCTTTGTTCCAAAAGGCCTTGCATCCAGAGATCACGCGGCCCAAAGCGGAATTTGCGTGAGAGGATGGGGCCCGGTTGGGGCAAACAAACGCCTCAAGGCATCCGTTTGCCGGATTCTAATTGGAACGGGAGAAGGAATGTAGCGAAAACTGCTACCGTTTGGAGAACTGGAAACGCTTGCGGGCGCCCTTTTGACCGTACTTCTTCCGCTCATGAGCGCGAGGGTCGCGCGTGAGGAAACCGAGCTGCTTCAATTTGCCGCGCAGCTCGGAGTTGAACTCAATTAATGCGCGTGCAATGCCGAGGCGTGCTGCGCCGGCTTGTCCACTCACACCGCCGCCGTTGGCGAGGATAATCACATCAAAGCGATCCGCAGTTTCCGTGGCCAGCAAAGGCTGACGCACATAGGAGCGGGCTGATTCATTGACGAAATACTGTTCAAGCGGCCGGTGGTTCACCGTAATCTGGCCTTTGCCGGGCCGCAGGAAAATACGCGCAGTGGCGGTCTTTCTCCGACCGGTTGCCAACTGCTGGACTAACTTCGCTGCCACTAATTCCCCTCTATGAATCTTTCTAGCGACTGAGATCGCCTATTTCGCTATCAGGAGCGCTGCCGGTTTTTGAGCCTGGTGAGGATGATTCTCGCCAGCATAGACTTTCAGCTTGCGATACATCTGCTTGCCAAGCTTGGTCTTCGGGAGCATCCCGGAGACCGCCAGTTCCAACATTCGCTCGGGACGGGTCTCTCGCATTTTACGAGCCCCGGTTTCCGTCAAACCACCCGGATAGCCACTGTGACGCCGATAGAGCTTCTGACGTTCCTTGCTGCCAGTAAGCTTCACCTTGGCGGCATTGATAATGATGACGTGATCGCCCGTATCGATCGAAGGCGCATACGTTGGCTTGTGTTTGCCCATCAAGAGCATGGCGGCGCGGCTCGCTATTCTGCCAAGAATAGCTTCGTCCGCGTCGATCACGTGCCAAGCGCGTTCGATCTCGTGCTTGGACGGATATTCGGTACGCATGGACAGAGTTCTTCTCCGCTTCGAAAACTCGAAACACCTCAGTCTAACAGGGGGGGTATGAGGCTGTCAATTGGAACAGCAGGGGGCTGCAAACGCGCATCTACGCGTTGAAGGACATTGACATAGGAAGACATTCGTAGTAAAGTCTTCCTAGATCATGCCTGAAATTCAGTTGCCTCGGCCGACTGACGCCGAACTGGAAATACTCGCAGTGCTTTGGAGCACCGGGCCGGCAACGGTGCGGCAAGTCCATGAGGTGATGAATCGACGACGGCTGGCACAGTACAGCACCGTTCTGAAGTTCATGCAGATTATGACGGAGAAGGGGCTGCTGCTTCGGGACGAGGCACAACGGGCGCATATCTACATGGCTGCTCGGCCGCGGGAGTGGACACAGCAACAATTGGCTGGTCATTTGTTGGAGCGGGCATTTTCCGGTTCGGCCAAAGCACTTCTAATTGGCGCGCTCTCGGCTAAAAAAACGACCAAATCGGAGCTGGCCGAGCTTCGGAAGTTGTTAGACGAATATGCGCAGGGGGCAAAGTGAGAGTGCTCGATCTCATCGTTAGGACGCAAGGTGCAAAGGCTCTTGGGTGGGCACTGATCCACTCGCTATGGGAGGGTGTTTTCATTGCGGCGGCGCTGGGGGCGATTCTCCTTTCCATTCGCTCCGCGCGCGTAAGATACATGGCGGGATGTGCGGCGTTGGTTGTGATGCTCCTCGGTTTCGCGATCACGTTGCTTCATTTTTTGCCTTTGCGCGGCGGAAGTAACGGAGCACCGGAATCATTGACGCTGCCGCCGTGGAGCACGCAGCCGGAAAGGAACGCAAACGGCGAGAGCTTTTTCGATTTCGGAGAGTTGATTCCCTGGCTTGCTCCGTTCTGGGTGTTTGGAGCGTGCCTGTCTTACCTGCGGTGCGCGTTTGGCTGGCTATGGTTATACAGAGTGCGGCGACGCGGAGTCTGCAACGCAGCGGATACGTGGCAGCGCCGAGTAGAGCGCCTCGCCGCTGAGTTGAAGGTCTCGAGAGCTGTGGTGCTGCTGGAATCGCTGCTGGCCGACACGCCCGTCGTGCTGGGGCATCTTCGCCCGGCGGTGCTTGTGCCCTTGGGGTTTCTGGCAGGGTTGCCGCCGGAACATGTGGAAGTCATTCTGCTGCATGAACTGGCGCACATCAAGCGCGCCGACTACTTGGTCAATGTCTGCCAGCGGCTGGTGGAAGGCTTGCTTTTTTATCATCCGGCGATGTGGTGGATCTCGCATGTGATTCGCGCTGAGCGGGAGAACTGCTGCGATGACATGGTAGTGGCTTTGAGGGGTGACCCGCATGGATATGCGCTCGCGCTCGCCACACTCGAAGAGAATCGGTTGGAACAACAGTGGCACGCCCGGGAATCGGTGGTGGCCGCGACAGGAGGGAATCTGATGAAGCGTGTGAAGCGATTGCTTTACCCGAAGAGCGCGAGCGGGATTTGGGCCCCGGCGCTTACGGTGTTAATTTTGTTGTCGAGCACTGCCCTGGTTCTGTCGGCGTGGCAGGGGAGCCCGGGCCAGGCTTCGGAGCAGACTGATAAGAACTTGAAATCGCCATGGCAAAAGTGGCTGAACGAGGACGTGGTGTACATCATTACGGACCAAGAGAGGGTAGCCTTCAAGAGCCTCACGTCTGATGAGGAGCGGCAACAATTCGTGGAGCAGTTTTGGGAGCGCCACGATCCGACGCCGGGGACGCCGGAGAACGAGTTCAAGGAAGAGCACTACCGGCGCATCACCTACGCGAACAAGCACTGGGGAGGGAGTGAGGCTGGTTGGAAGGCTGATCGAGGCCGCATTTATATTCGATACGGACCGCCGGATGAAATCGATTCTCATCCTGCCGGCGGCAGTTACGATCGTCCCGCGTCAGAAGGAGGCGGCGCCGCGATGACCTATCCGTTTGAAGACTGGCGCTACCTTCATTTCGAAAACATCGGGAGTTTAGATATTGAGTTTGTTGATTTGACCTCGACGGGCGATTTCCGCATGACGCTGGATCCGAAACAGAAGTATAAAAAGCCCTGAGTTGGAGGACGTCAGGGAATTTCTGATAGAGGGAAACGGACGAAGCGGATTTTCACCCGATTCCAGGTATAGGTGATGAGCAGGTCGCCGTCGCGGGCCTGAATCATCGCGGGATAGGAGTACTCGCCGGCAGCGGTCTCGAGATCGCGGAACTTGCGCCACTGATCGCCGGTTGCGCTCACGGCTAGGTTCAGCGGCGTCCGGCCGGAGGTTGTGTCGTTGTAGATCATGACCTGGCGGCCGTCGCGCAATCGCACCGCGTCGATCCCTGAGTTGGGATTGGGAAGTGTTGTGGCCTTGACTGTACTCCAGGTGAGTCCGTCGTCAAACGAATCGGCTTGGCAGATTCGGGCGATGTTTTCGGTGGAGCGCGCATACAGGCGGATGTGCCGCCGACCCATGTCGAGGAGCGAGGGTTGAATGATGCCGTGCGGCTTGCCGCGTTCGGGTGGATGACTTGCCAGTGACGCCGGGGCTGCGAGTGGACCGATGCGGGTCCAGGACCGGCCGTTGTCGATGCTGCGTTCAATCCAACACGCCCATGTTCCGTAACTTTCTACAGAGGATCCGCTCAGGATAATTCCGTTTGGGAGAAGCAACGGCTTGGCCCGGATAGGTCCATAGAGGCCGGCAGGCATGTGTTCTACGTTGCTCCAGGTGATGCCTTCATCGCTGCTGTACTTGCGGGCGGCTGACCAGGTACCAGGTGAGTTGCCGAACTTGTAGTAAAGCCAGAGAAGACCGTCGGCGGAGTGAAAGAGCACCGGATTGTAGGTAGCGACTTCGGGTTCGCGTGCGGCTTCACGGGGAGTAGACCATGTCTTTCGACTGCGCCGGGATGTCCAGATGGCGACGTCCGGCGCGCCTTCTTTCGTGCCACCGAACCAGGCTGCGAGCAGATCTCCATTCGGGAGTTCGACCATGGTGGACGCATGGCAGGAAGGCGTTGGCATGTTTGCCGAGATGAATTCGTTGACTTGAGCGGAGGCGAAGCCGGCGAGAGCGCAGAAGAGCGCGATCGTTCGGGAGCTCAACTTATCCATGGGTCGAAAGGTCAAAATTTCGGGGATGGCAACTACGTTCCTGCACTTGATGGACACTTGTGTCCGGGAAAAGCGAGCCGGAATCCCTCGTCAATACACTCGTCAATGAGCAGCTTCACGCAATAGGAGTGAGGAGCAGTTGTTTGGCCGTTTCGAGAGCGGCCACGGCAAGAGCACGGGGAACAGTGGGGAACCCCTGCAGGAAATCTTCAAGGGTTTCGCCACCTTGTAAATAGTCGAAAAGCGTTTGCACAGGGACGCGTGTGCCACCGAACCCAGGTGTACCGTGCATCGTGTCAGGATCCCGGCTGATCGCATCTCCCATCTCCATATTGTCGCGCGAGCCGTCGCGAACCGCACGCGTTGCGGCTTAACAAACCAATCAACAGTCTCAGAGATAGCAGCGAACCATCGGACGCCAGGAGCGGGGGCGGTGTGCTTCTCCTTCCCAGATTGAAAGAGTGTGCGGGATGGCCTTGTGCCAGAGTTGCCGGCTAAGCTGCTCGTTGCTTGCTTTGAATGGGTCTTCTTCGCCGATTGCCAGGATTAGTTCGGTATTGCGTAAAGCATGCAGTGCTCCTGGATCCGCGAGTTGGGGCAGATAGTGGGTGGGCGTCTGGAAATAGATTTCCTGGTCGTAGTAGCCGCTGAAGAGATCGGCAAAGGAACCGACTGCCTGGGTGAGATCGTAGCGGCCACTCAGGGCCACCACTTTGCCGAAGAGGCCGGGGTTTCGTAAGGCTAGGTTCACCGCGTGATAAGCGCCGATGCTGCAGCCGTGTGCGATGAGGAATGGATCATAACCGCGGGAACGCATCAGCGGCAGTACTTCGCTGAGCAGGTAACGCTCGTATTGAACGTGCCGGGCGATGCGGGTCTGTGGAGAGACGCAGCTGCAGTAGAAACTCTCATGGTCTACGCTGTCCACGCAGAAGAGCTGCAATGCGCCGCGGTCGATCGATTCTGCAAGTGCTCCGACCAGTCCCCAATTTTCGTAGTCGTAGAAACGGCCTTCGCGTGTTGGAAACACCAGCGCTTTGGCGCCGGAGTGGCCGAAGATCAGAAGCTCCATATCACGATTCAGGCTAGGGCTGAACCACCGGTGGTACTCGCGATTCACTTTGCTTAAGAGCAGGATAGCTGGTCGGATTGAACGGTGGAAGAATGTTCGACGAATATTCGATGTCGATAAGGTGTGAGAACTTCAGTCCAGAGGCGATAGCCCTTACGGTTCATATGCAAGCCGTCTTCGGTGAAGAGATCGGTGCGTGGTTTGCAGTGGGAGTCAAGCATGGCATCGAAGACATCGACGAAGAGCCCACAAGTGCGCGATTCGATATCGCCGCGAATCAGAGCGTTGGTTTCTCGAATGCATCTGAGTATGTCGGCGCGGGCGGGACTGGGCTTGACGGACAGGAAGGTGAACGCGGCTTCCGGCAAGCTTGAATCGACCTTGGCGGTGAGTGCGCGAAAGAAGGAGAGCACTTCCTGTGGGCTGCGCCCGTCCCCGAGATCGTTGTCTCCGGCATAGACGACGAGCGAGGATGGATGCAATGGCAGAACAAGGCGTTCGAAGAAGTAGGCGCAAGCTTCGAGCGTGGAGCCCCCAAAGCCTTGATTGACGGCGCGCGGATTTTCAAGATCGGTTGCGAGAGACTCCCAGAGCCGGATGCTGGAACTGCCATAAAAGACAACCGGATCAGCGGGTTGCTTTTGCGCAGATCTGGCGGACTCCAGCTGGCGGACTTCGGGCTCGTACCAGTCCATTTAGCGAAAGGCTAAAGCAGAGGCGGAGGCAAAGGACAACAACGTCGCGGGGAAGATGCCGAGAATCAGTACTCCGGCGGCGCTGGCCCAGATGGCGACGCGCAGGCCGAGCGAGGCGGGGATTACGTCCGTTACCGTGTCCACTGGGTCGCGCATATACATTGCGACGATGATCTTAAGGTAATAGAACGCGGCGACGGCGCTGCAAGCCAGCCCGAGCACGGTAAGCCAGACCAGATGCGAACCAAGCGCGGCCTGGAAGACATAGAACTTGGCGAAGAAGCCTCCGGTTAATGGGACGCCGATGAGCGAGAAGACGAAGATGGCCAGCAGGGCAGCCATACCAGGTTCGCGACGGGCCAGACCAGCGAGGTCGTCTATGCGCACATGCTGTTCATGCTTGGCAGCGACGTGGCTGATGACCGCGAAGGCGCCAACGTTCATCAAGGCGTAGGAGGCGAGATAGAACATGGCGGCGGCCATGCCGACCGGCGAGTCGGAGGTGAGCGCGACCAGGATGTAGCCGGCGTGCGCAATGGAACTGTATCCAAGCAAGCGCTTGACGTTGGTTTGCACCAGCGCGGCGAAGTTGCCGATCACCATAGTGAGCAGAGCGCAGCCCCAGACCATGGGGATCCAGCGATGGTTCAGCGATCCGAAAGAGGTCATGAAGACCCGGAAGAAAACAGCGAAGGCGGCAGCTTTCGGACCAGCCGACATGAAGGCCGAAACGGGAGCGGCAGCGCCCTGATAGACGTCCGGCGCCCAGATCTGGAAAGG
>CBAAAA010000271.1:0-6754 GCA_964658695.1 uncultured Solirubrobacteraceae bacterium
CTACAACTCGCAATATCACGATTCCTATACGAACGACGGCAATATATTAGGGAGCTGGGTGGGTCGCGATTCGCGCGCCTACGAGGCAACCAGCACTTACTGGCTCTCAGCAAAGACGAAAATCCAGGCGGAGTACAGGCAGATCAAGGCGAGCAGCGACTTTTTGCCAGGAGGCGGTACTCAAACCGACGTCGGCCTGACCGGCCAGTGGGCTGCCCGGCGCGACTTGCTCCTCTCCGCTCAAATGCAAGGCGAGCGGTACTACGTGCCGATTCTGGGCGGACCGAGACACGTGTTGGTGACGGAATTCGGGGTGACGTTCACCCCTGACAAGTGGACGCTCAAGCGCTAAGTGCGGGCAATCTTGCACCAACGCTCACTTGTACGGGCGTGAGGTCCGATGCGAGCGCGCCAGAAGGCTTGTTTGTTGCCTGGTGACCCAGGGTTGCTCATATTGTTCAGGTCGCTCGTGTAGCTCTGAAACTGCTTGAGCAAACCTGGCCGAGGTTTCCATAAAGCTCATCCAACGGCTCGACGCCACGGGCTCGGCTGACCAAACCACGACCAGTTCTGACGGAATCTAGCATTGTCCCTTAGTTCTGACATTTTCATGTTTCCATCCACAGCCACGCTGTCGCCAAAAAGTTTGAACTGCTCCGGATTGGCGGCGGCCAATAATTAGTGTTGCACGGTCATCAGGCCAGCCGCGCGTAGTGGCTGCGAGTGTAAGGGCGTCGCTTATTCGTAGCCTGAACGAAGGAGACATTCCTCATACCCTCTAATACCACTTGAATGAGTTTCGATACGACCGCAATCGAGTGAGGTACTTGGGCGATCTGGAAGTCAGGAGAAGTCGTAACGGCAGATGTCGCCATGCTGGAAAGATTTTTTGAACCATAGATTCGGAAGGCAATCAGTTTTCACCGATCTTACAACTTATTTACATGTTGCTAACGACTTCCCGTAAATGGTGGTGGACCCTGATGGTAGAGGGCCCTTGTTCGATAAAGCGGAATCACACTCTCAGCGTCCTTCGGACGGAACAATCGGCGGAGGTTCGCTTAACCCTTCTGAGGCATGCAGGCTTCAACGCGAAATCGACTTAGAATGGTCCATTTGCAAGCCTTGGCAAAGCTTCCGCAGTCTGCCTTGTGCGCTGACTACCGCCGGTAGGGAGCAATCAGATGAGAAGCCGGCTAAATGAAGGAGGAGCCGTACTTTGAAGGTGCGGATCCACTATCCGCGTCGCTGCCGCTGCCACATGAGCGCCTTCTTTTTCCTTATGGTTTTCCGGCGCTGATCAGATCGAATTGCGTGGGTGTATTAGGAGCCGCTGAGCGCAGCTGGGTGGGGTACAGTCGTCTGGTTGATGTAGATCCCGTCGAGGTCCGCATACTTGTGTCGGAGAGCAAAGCAGTTGGTAGTCTGGTGATCCCATCTTTCCGCGCCCAGTCAAACCTTTTTACCCTTGTCTCCGACTGCCAGAACCACGGCTGTTGCGACCTCACCTCCGGAATTGGATTCGCATGCGTCAGTAACGCGGCGGTTCATGACGAAGAGTACTTCCGTTACCACTTCCTGGAAGCAATGATTTATACGTTGCTTGAGGGCCGGCATCTGGCGACAGTTCATGCTGCCTGTGTTGTTCACAACAATCGCGGGGTACTGCTGGCTGGAAAGCCCGGTGCGGGCAAGTCGTCTCTGGCGTACGCGTGTGCTCTTCGAGGATGGACTTATGTTTCGGATGATGCCAGTTCATTGTTGCCTGATTGCGAATGCCCGATCGTCACCGGCTATCCGTTTTCTTTTCGCTTCCGTCCTTGTGCGGACGCTCTCTTTCCAGAGTTGAAAGCGAAAATCAATGCCCGAAATGGCATGCCGACGGTGGAGGTGAGAACAGAAGACCTTCAGCGCCTAAAGGTGACCCCACAATGCGAAGTGGGCTTTCTCATATTCCTTAACCGGCAGGACTCGTATGTAATTCCAGAGCTTACGCCAGTCTCAGAGGAGGACAGTTTTCGCCGCCTGTTTAAGAATCCCTGGCCTGCGGATCTACCGATGCAACAGAGGAGGGCGGCCGCGATCCGTTTGTTGACCGCCTGTCCCGCACATAAGCTGACGTACAGGGATCAGGATCCCGCGATTGACATCCTGGAAAAATTGATCGCACAAAGCTCTACACGCCTCAATGGCCCAGGGCAAGTCCTCTTGGATTTACGGTGATTTGGAGACCGACAGAAACGTCCGCCTTAGGTCCTCCCAAAGCCGGAATAAAATATCGCTCGCCTTGTACGAACACGCTGGCAGTCAGATCGGACCCCAGTTGCCATTGACTATTCACGGAAAAATCGGTTTGCGTGCCGCCGCCGGGAAGGAACATGCTTCCGGTCTTTTTCTGGCGATAGGAAACGGAAATCTTGTTTTGGGCTGACCACCAGTAAGTGGATGTTGCGTCGTAGGAACGGGCGTCGCGACCGACCCAGCTTCCCAGCAGATTACCAGCGTTCGTATAAGCGTCACGATACTGATCGTTCCAGTAGAAGAAACGACCGCCCTCGTCCCCTCTAAACAGCCATGTTGAGTACGTTTCGAATCGTAGATCCATCCGCCGCAAGCGCGGTAGCCGGGTGAAGTAGATGCCGGGCGCCCAGGCCGAGCGTCGCGGGCTGGCTAAAGGGCTTGGTTCATCGTCCGCCAGAGAGTCGGAATAAATCGTGACATAGCGCTCAAGACCCGGAACTCTCCAAAGAAAGTCGAAGCCGCATCGCCGGTCACCGGGATCATTCGAGGACCCAAACGCAAGGCCTCCTGTGCTTGAAGTACTAAACAAGCTGCTCAGAAAGCTGCCTGTTGTAAGTGGATGGCCTGCCCCGCCAAACAGAGCGCTTCGCGTGAATCCGAATTCGAGGTCTGGGGTCAATTGGAAAGTGATCTTTTGAGCATTAATCAAAGGTTTCGGCGGGTATAGATGCCCAGCTAGTTTCCCAACGAGCAGTTCGGTCCGAATATGGCCCAAAAGCCGGAAGGGGCCAGGTAATACGAAGGGTGTCGGCTGAGCGATTCTCAAAGAGTAGAATGGTTCGGCGTTGTTGCTGAAACTGAAGGCGCTGTCTTCTCCGGGTCCCCACCACAGGCTCTGTTTTCCGAACGTGATGTTGAAATCTCCGATATGAGCTCCGACATACATCTCGAGCGGATCGAAGTTACTTGTCACTCCAACTCCCCTTGCTGGCTGAGGTGGAACACCGTCGAGAGTCCCAAACAGGTTTTGCACATTCTGTCCGTAGGGTGCTCTATCGCCTGCTTCTTGAACTTCACTGCGAAAGTATGCGGAGAAACGTCCAAGCGTTCCGAAAGCTGAGAATCCAGCAACGGTATTCGCGCCGCCGGAATAGGGACGCCCGTAATCGTTCGTGATCGTCTGGCCAAAGTGATAACTATCAGTCAAGGGCGTCCCGGATATCAGGAGGGAACGGAGGTAAACAGACTCGATCCTCACTTCAGGCTTTGTTTCAGAGTCACGATCGAACTCTCGCCGGAGTGCGGCGATTAGCTGTTGCGCATCCTCGTTCGTTTTACCTTCGAGAACTTTGGTGCTGTGCCGCGAGGCGATGTCTTCCGCTTCACGAACAAGAGTCAGGCATTCGGACCGCGTCCAGGGTGCAGCCAAACTGTCCTCATCGGGCACGTAGCCTAAAGCAGCTAATCGTTTCAGTGCCTGATAAATCCAGCTATCCAACGGCACATAGACTGGCGCGGAAGCGACCCCTGTTGCCGGCGCTTCGGATCTGCAGAGTGGCGCAAGTAGCACAGCGGTGAGAACTAGAGCAGCCGAGCGGACCGGCCGGCGGATTGTCCACATACAGATTAGGAAGCACTAAGAATGCTTCGGTACCACTCAGTTTGAAAGATTATTAAGCAGGGCCGTGTTCCCGAATTGTAAACAAAGCGCAAAGATGCACTTACAAAGGCCGCGCGGCGAAAATCACCGAGTTTTTACAAATTGGCGACAGCTTAGATCCGTTTTTTGTTTAGCATCGAAAGCGAATAGATACGAGCAATCATGCAGAAGACAGAGACAGATCGAAAAGAGGGTACGAGCCGCCGCAATCTGATCAGCGGAGTACTGGTGGGGATTCCGGTTGTTATAGCTGGGGCCCTCGCAGACCCGGTGAGTAATTACCTCCTGGGTGAACCGAAGAACCGGAAGGATGGTTGGGCGGAGGCGGGGGATATTTCCGAGATACGGGATGGAACGCCCCGCCAGGTCAAATTTGAGCGAGCATTAGTCGATGGCTGGCAGGTTCGCAAGGAGGAATCTTCCGCCTGGGTAATCGTCGATGAACACCGCCGCGTAACGGCATTCTCGCCGCTTTGTACGCACCTTGGATGTGCTTATCGATGGCAGGCGGAGAAGAAAGCCTTCCTTTGTCCCTGTCATGGCTCGGCGTTCAGCGCGCAAGGCGATGTCATCACGGGTCCCGCAAGCCGTCCGCTGGATCGCTACTCCATCGAGTTGGAAGGCGACAGGCTCTGGATAGGCCCCGTGGTGGGCACAAAGGGCGCATAGTTCAATGCGCGGCGTCATCTCTCGAGTAGCGGAATGGGCCGATGATCGCACTGGAGTTCTCACCGCCGGCTCACGATTCCTGTTGGAGGACATTCCCGCATCAGCAGGCTGGCCGGAGGTGTTTGGCAGCGTCGCGCTCTTTCTATTTCTTCTTCAATGCCTGACGGGCACACTGCTCGCACTGAATTACGCACCCACGTCTGGCGAGGCTTATAAAAGCGTCACGTATATCTTGCACCAGGTTGCAGGCGGCGGCATGATCCACGGGCTGCATCATTGGGGCGCCAGTCTGATGATCATCGTCGTGTTCTTACATATGGCGCAAGTGTTCATATTCGGGGCGTTCAAACGGCCACGCGAGGCGACGTGGATTGCCGGAGTATGCCTGCTTTTTCTGACGTTCGCTTTCGGACTGACCGGTTATCTTCTGCCGTGGGACAACAAGGCCTATTGGGGAACGATGGTGACAATGAAGATCGCCGCTGGCCTGCCGGTCATCGGTTCTCTGATCATGCGTCTAGCCGGCGCGAGCAGTCGGGTCGGGGCGGTTACGTTCTCCCGTTTTTACACGCTGCACACAATCTTGTTGCCGGCTTTTACCCTGGCGCTGATTGCTTTTCACATTTATCTGGTTCGGCGCCACGGCATTACTCCAGGTACCGCTCGATCGGTCGAGCCACAGCAAAAGTTCTACCCGAAACAGTTATTTCGCGACTTTTGTGCCGTATTCATTGCGTTCTGTTGCCTTTTTGTTGCCGCGGCAGTGCTGAATGTTCCGCTAGATGGCGTTGCGGACCCGACTGACACCACATACGTCCCAAGGCCTGAGTGGTACTTCCTGTTTCTATTTCAATTACTCAAGATGTTCCCGGGACGTATGGAGCTGATTGGAACGCTGGTTCTACCGTCGCTTGCAATTGCCGCTCTGGTATTACTTCCGTTTTTGCGAAGAACACATGGTCTAGTACTCCGGACACGGCTGCATTCTCTGGCAGTAGTCGCATTCCTATTCGCCGTGTGGCTAGGCCTTACAACAACGGCCAGTTGGAGCACTCCTCACCGGAAAGGCGTTGCCCAGGGAATGGAATTGGCGCGGATTCCGCCGGAGGTGATCGCCGGACATGGATACTTCCGATCGTTCCAGTGCGAATCCTGTCATAACTTGATCGTTGGAAACCCAAAGCCCGGTCCAACGCTTGGATTGGTGGGCGTTCAACATCCACGAGACTGGCTGCTCCAGCATTTCAGTGATGAGTCAGGTGCAACGCCCAAAGGCGGAAAGGGCGGGTCTCTGTCGATACCGGAACGAAATGCATTGCTGATATATGTGAGCAGCATCAAGCCGGATTCGATTCAATCCCTGACATCGATATCTCCGTCCCTGATAAACGGAGCGCAGACGTTCGTCGCCAATGCATGCGCTAGTTGCCACCGGATAAATGGAATAGGTGGCGGCGTGGGACCCTCCTTGAATGGGTTGGGGAATCGAAGAAGCGAGAGTTGGATTCGAGAACATTTTACTACCCCCGGTAAACTGTCGCCGGGATCCATCATGCCCCCGTATCAGTTCGCCCCAAAAGACGAGCAAGACCTGATCGCCTATCTATTCTCGCTTTCAGAATGAAATCAAGCTCTCCGCATACGACCTCTCGCAAACTGTAAAAGACCCGTGATACAAAATCTACCCACTTGGAAATCATTACTCGTCAAAGTCACAATGAGGTGCACGCAGGTGACTTATCCAGCACCATCGTCGGCGGTCACTTACAGCGGAAGAGGGCTGCTCTCTCTATTGCTTACGTCAGTGTTGTCTATAAACCTATGTGCACAGGCGCCCTCCTTATTGCCTTCGTTTCAAGCACGGCCATCACAGGCCGGGGCCGGGCTAGGAGGGCAGTTAGGCCAGTACCGGGCCTGTACATCCGCCGATTATGGCGACCCTACGGCGGACTGTGTTCCTTCCAACGGGCAACAGCCCGGATACATGTCCTCCGGCGACAGTGAGTTCAGTTCGTACCCGGCCAATCCCGCGGCCGCGCAGTACCCTTCCCTGGAATCGGGAATGACGGGGGGCGATCGACTCAGCGGAAACCGGGATGCCGCACCGCAGCCACGACCCACTTACAACGAGAAAGAACCTCCCACAGAGTTTCAACGATATGTTGCGGGCTCCGTCGGCAAGAT
>CBAAAA010000272.1:0-6748 GCA_964658695.1 uncultured Solirubrobacteraceae bacterium
GATCCGGACTTATTCGACGCTTGCCAGTCCTCGAAGGCTTTTCTAACTTTCGACGCTTCGGGTTCCGCAACGGTTGGCATAACCTGCGGTTTTCCACTTATTGTGTAAACGGAGCCTACGATCCTCGCATTTTCGTAGACTTCTCCAATAGTGTCGTTGTTGATCAGTTTGAAAATGTAACCTCCGAAAGCATACTCGCCGGGCTCTTTTAGAGAAGCGTTTCCCACTGGAACAGCGGACGCTGGCTGTTTGCTCACGGCTTGCTCTCCACCTCCCGCCGTCGCTCGTCTGAACTCCAACGGAAATGAAGCACCCTGGTTGTAAACCCCCGAAAGGGTCTCTCGGTCGGCGCTCAGGAAGCCCGTCATAGGCCATTGACCTTGGGTATGGAGAAACTAAGGCCATTACCACTGACGCGAATGTCGGAGATTGGCATTCCCATCAGCTGAGCGTCAGGGCTATCCATGGTCCCAGCGAGCGATCCGTCTGGCTTGGCAAGGAGATGAAGCCTGAGGTGGAACGGCTTGAGTTCGCCAGCGAAGTCTCCTGCGAATGAGTTCACTTGCTGTGCCAGAAAGCATGGTGAGAAGCAACTCGCGGCGGCGAGTATCAGAGGAGGCGACAACCTTCGCATCGTTTACCCTCCTGTCTGTCAACAGATGCTATCAGGGATTTGAAGGCGTGGTCTCATCCAGGGCAGGCAGGGCAAAACGGCGAGCAACTGTATGGTTGGATTTCTAATTGGTTATGCGGATGCGTTCCGCATGAACACCCGAAGCAGTGGGATGCGGCGCTTGCACGACTGAAGTGTTTGCCGAAAGCTATTGGCAGGGATTAGAGCAGGATACCGGCTATGCAGGCTGACATGAAATTTGCGAGAGTGCCCACGATCATGGCTTTGAGACCCAGGCGCGCAAGGTCGGACTTTCTGGAAGGGGCGAGTGCGCCAATGCCGCCGATCTGGATGGCGATGGAGCTGAAGTTGGCGAAGCCGCAGAGGGCAAAGGTGGAGATGGTGAAGGAGCGCGGGCCCATGATGGCTTTAACTTTGCCGAGATCGACGAAGGCGACGAACTCGTTCAGCACCATTCTGGTGCCGAGCAGATTTCCTACGGTGGCGCAGTCTTTCCACTCGACGCCGAGCATCCAGGCTATGGGTGCGAAGAGAAGGGCCAGGGTTTTCTGCAGCGAGGAGGGAACCCAGGGCAACACGGAGTGAAGCCATGCGAAGCCGCCGTTCACCATTGCCACCAGCGCGAGAAAAGCGATCAACATACCGCCGATGTTCAGTGCGAGTTGCAGGCCGTCGCCGGCGCCGCGAGCCGCGGCGTCGATCAGGTTGACGCCTGGTTTTTCGATCACAACGCTCACAGTGCCGGAGGTGACGGGTTTCTCACGCTCGGGATAGAACATCTTGGCGAGCATGAGTGTCGCTGGCGCGGTCATGATCACGGCAGTCAGCAGATGCGCAATGGAGACGCCCGCTATAGCCACATAAGCGGCCATGACTGCTCCAGACACGTGCGCCATGCCGCTGGTCATGATGGTGAACAGTTCGGACTGTGTGAGCTTCTCGAGGAACGGGCGGATGGTGAGGGGCGCTTCGGTTTGACCCATCACGATGCTGGCTGCGACGGAGGTGGACTCGGCTCCGCTAGTGCCCATGAAGCGCTGCATGACGATCGCCATCATTTTGACAAAGACTTGCATCACGCCGAGGTAATACAGGATGGAGAAGAGCGACGAAATGAAGATCACGATGGGCAGGACCTGAAAGGCGACGATGGTTCCGAATTCGGTGCCGCGCAAGCCGAGTTTGTCGCCGAAGACGAAGGCGGATCCGGCGTTGCTGTAGCCGAGGATCTCGTTTACGATCTGGCTCAGCGCGTAGAAGAGCTTGCCGAAGCCGGTTCTGAGGACCAGGACGGCGAACGAGAATTGCAGGACGAGTCCCCACATGACAACGCGCTTTTGAATAGCGCGGCGATCAGTGGAGAAGAGATAAGCGCTAGTTACGATGGCGACCAGGCCAACCAATCCGTCGAATCTGGCCATCGCTGCGGGATCAGCTCACGACTTCGAGGATGAGATCGCGCTCATCGACGGGATGCTGTGAGATGCGGAAGGCGTCTTCGACCAGCTCGGCAGCCTCTTCGAGATGATCGCCGTTCGTGTAGTAAAGGCGGCAGAGGATGCTGCTGGCCTCGATTTTCTGACCAACCTTCACCTCGAGGATCACACCGACGGCCGGGTCGATAGAGTCTTCCTTGGTGCCGCGTCCGGCTCCGATCATGGAGGAGGCCTGGCCGATGAGTTCCGCGTCGATGCCACTAATGTATCCACCGCGGGCAGTGGTGATTTCCTGGGCGCCGGTGGCGTTGGGTAAAAGTTCGAAGCGGTCGAGCACCTGCGGGTTGCCGCCCTGCGCGGTGATGACCTCTTTGAACTTGCGATAGCCGGAGCCGTCGAGCAGTTTGGCTTGCGCGAGCTCACGGGCTTCGTCGAGGGTCTTGGTGATTTTGCCGAGGAAGATCATGCGTGCCGCGAGTTCGAGCGATAGCCGTGTGAGATCAGCGGGGCCGGCGTTCTGGAGGGTTTGCGAGACTTCCATGATCTCGAGCGCGTTGCCTACGGCGTAGCCGAGCGGCTGGCTCATATCGGTTATGAGTGCCTGCACACGCTTGTCCATGCGGCGGCCGATGCCCACCATCATCTGGGCGAGACGCCGGGCATCCACCTGCTTCTTCATGAAGGCGCCGGCTCCGACCTTGACATCCAAGACAAGGGCATCGAGGCCCACGGCGATCTTCTTGGACATGATGGAGGATGCGATCAGCGGGATCGACTCGACGGTTGCGGTGACATCGCGAAGAGCATAGTAACGGCCGTCGGCAGGCGCCACTTCAGGTGTCTGTCCAATGAAGGCCAAGCCGTGTTTTGTCAGCTGTTCCCGAAATTCATCGACAGTAAGATCGGTGCGAAATCCGGGAATGGATTCGAGTTTGTCGAGCGTTCCTCCGGTATGCCCCAGCGCGCGTCCTGAAATCATCGGGACAATTACTCCGGCAGCTGCGGCGAGAGGCGCTGAAATCAGACTTGTTTTATCTCCTACACCGCCCGTGGAGTGCTTGTCCACTTTGACGCCGGGGATGGCAGACAAGTCCAAAGTGGCCCCAGATCCGATGAACGCCTCGGTCATGGCACTTACTTCGCGGTCGGTCATTCCCGAGAAGAAGACAGCCATTAGAAAGGCAGAAGTTTGGTAATCAGGAATTTCACCGCGAGTATAGCCATCCACAAGGAAGTGCACTTCTTCCGATGAAAGCTCTTCGCCATCCCTCTTTCGGTGAATTAAATCAACTGTGCGCATTTTTCGACTACTAAGCGTACCATCCCAATGTGTTGAAACCGCGTAGTGTTAGGGCCGTATCCGCCGAAAATCAGGGGAGTTCTCCCGCAAGGACCCGGGTAAGTGAAGCGGCGGGAATGCGTAAACCTATATAGAAGGTACCGAACAGGGCGTAGACCGCGCTGACCTCATCAAAGCGCATCTCATAGATCAGGCGCTTAAACACAGTGGCATCGTCAGCGAACAGGTCCACGCCCCATTCCCAGTCATCGAAACCTATGGAACCGCTGATGACCTGCTGCACTGAATCGGCGTAGCGCCTTCCGATCATGCCGTGCTCATGCATCATGCGCTGGCGTTCGGCCATGGGAACCTCGTACCAGTTTTTGCTTTCTCCCCGCTTGCGATCCATCGGGTAGAAGCACAGGTACTTGGATGCGGGAATTCTAGGGAATAATCGCGGGCCCATGGCGGCGGTCTGGCGGGCGATCACTTCGGCGGTTCCGGCGTTCCACTCCGGAGTGAAGGTCGCGATTCCTTTTTCGGCGAGTGCGCCGTAAGTTTTGGCGGACGATTCGTAGAGACCGAGTTCGACGACTGAGAGGTAAGAGGTAGTTGGTTCGAGATAGTCGGCAAGTTCGAGATGCGCGAGTTGAAGCTCGGCACGGTGCAGATCTTCAATGGTGTCGCGGAAGTGAACGAACATCAGGTCGCCTTTATGGCCGACCATAGAGAAGAACGCAGTCTGGTTTGGATGGCCGTCGGAAGAGCCCTGTTCCATTTTGGTGAATGCGGGGATGGCCGATTCGAGAATTCTGCCCTTGTGACCCCAGTCGAGCATGCGCCAGGAAGACCGGCGGATTCGAAACATTTGATGGAGGACTGCGGACCCTTCTAATGTAAGTGGGACGGGAGGAATATCAGACATTGACAGTTCCTTCTTCTTTCTGAGGGATTTCGGGCATCTGCCGCCGGTATTTCCCTTCGAAGATCTCGTGAAATACCTGGAGCGTTTCGTCGTGGATCAGACCGTTATCCGCCAAAACATGCGGACCGATAACTGAATATGGTTCGCCTCGCATACCGGAAACTTTGCCGCCCGCTTCTTCGACCAGTAGAGAACCGGCGGCCATATCCCAGGGATTCAGGCCAAATTCCCAGAAGCCATCCAAGCGCCCGCAGGCGGTATAGGCGAGATCGATGGCGGCCGAACCGCCGCGACGCACGCCATGGGTCATCATGGCGAGCTGGAAATAGAAGTGGATGTTCGCATTCTTCTCGCGGTTGTGGTTCGGGAAGCCGGTGGAGACCAGCGACTCCGCGACGGTTTGCGCTTTACTCACGTGAATGGGAGCGCCATTCAGGCGTGCTCCCGCGCCGCGTTCGGCGGTGAAGAGTTCTCGATTCAAAGGATCGTAGACGACCCCTGCGATGATTTCGCCTTTCATCGCCAGGCCGAGCGTGACGTTCCACATCGGGTAGCCATGCGCGAAGTTGGTGGTGCCATCGAGCGGATCGACATACCATCGCATCTCAGCCTGCATCTCGGCACGGCCGCCCTCTTCGGCCACGATACCGTGATCGGGGAAGCGCTCGCGCAGCCGTTTCAGAATCAGTTGTTCACTGGCCCGATCGGCCGCCGTGACCAGATCATGATCGCCTTTATATTCGAAGCTTACGCCGCGGTGAGCGAGCAGTATTTCGCCCGCTTCCCGTGCGATTTCGATCGCACCATCTAGAAAGTTACTCATCCGTCCCTGACTTTAGGATAGGGGAGTACGCTGGAAGTCCGCTGGTGGCATGCCGCGGGAGAAGCTTTACTGGACGCTGATGAAGAAACGCCCGGCTTAGTGGTAGGGGACACTGCTGCTGTACGGACGTCGCAGCAGTGCCGGATCGAGCCCGCAATGTCCCCGATGGGCTGTGCGGGTGTTAGAAGTTGTATTTCAGAGCAATCTGGATATTTCTGGCGCCCTGCGAACCTTGGATGACGCCGAAAGTATTGTCACCGACCGACATATCAGGCGCGTTAAGAATGGGGTGGTTGAAGGCGTTGATGAATTCGCCGCGCATCTCCAGGTTCTGATGTTCAGTGACCGCGAAGTGTTTGGAGACGCTCATGTCGGCGGTGCTGATGCCGGGTCCGCGAACGGTGCCGACGCCGCAACTGCCGAAGGTGCCCGCGGCTGGTTGAGAGAACGCGGATGGATTGAAGTATTGATAACCGCCGCCGCTACCGGCGTAATTCTGATCGCCGTTGATCTGCACCGGTGAGTTGCAGTCGGCGCGTGCGCCCCGAGAGTTGGTCCCGGAGTTGTCAGAGCCGTAGACCGTCAATGCGAAGCCGGAGTGGAAGTTGAAGATGGCGTTGGCGGTCCAGCCGCCCAGGACGGCGTCGACGAAGCGGTTGGCGTTGGAGCCGAACATACGTCCGCGGCCATAGGGCAGATCGTAAGTGACGAAGCCGGTCAGATTGTGGGCGGCGTCGAAGTAGCAGGGGCCCCATTCGGCTGCGCGATCGTAGAGGTTTTGCATGTAGGCGGAGGTGGGTGCGGATTGCGCGCCATCGCCATAGAAGCCGATGGAATCTGTCATGCACTTGGAGTAAGTGTACGAGACCTGTGCCTGAATGCCATGCGAGAGATTGCGGCGCAGGGTGGCTTGTAGCGCGTTGTAGGACTGGTTGCCGTCTGCTTCCGTGCCGGAGATCTCGCCAATGGAGTTGTAGACCAGCGGATTGCCGGAAAGATAGGGGCTCGGAGAGACAGTGCCATCGGCGTTGAGGCGGCTCTGCTGGTAGGGCTGGGCGACGATCAGGTGATCGTTCTTCTGACCAACGTAGGCGACTTGCACCGTTGTAGCGCCTCCAAATTGACGCTGCACGTTTAGGTTCCACTGATTGGAGACAGCCGGCCTGACGTTTGGATCGAAGAGACGGACGGTGACGCCCTGGTAAATGTTGTCCGGGCTGCCGATGGGCGTGTAGCCCTGATCTAGCGTGGTGCTGGGGAAGGCGTTTGAACTGTAGAGAGCATCGCGCTCGGTGGAAAACGGAGGATTGATGGTCAGCCGCAGGTTAGTGCCGGTCCCTTCCATGTAAGAGGAGAGCGAGTAGGAGGCGCGAACAATGGTGTTGGGCGATGCGGCATAGGCGATGCCGAGGCGGGGCTGAAAGTTCTCGATGCCGTTGTACTGATTGTAGAGAGCGCGGTTGTTGTTGTAGTAAGTGCTTTGTCCAGCTAACTCCACCTGACCAGAGAACGGGGCGAAGTTAGCCTCGCGATTCTTGACCTCTTCCCAGGGTGTATTCAGTTCCCAACGCAGACCGAGGTCTAGCGTCAGCTTGGAGGTGACGCGCCAGGTATCGGTGAAGAACGTGCCGAAGATGTTGTAGCGCTG
>CBAAAA010000273.1:0-6638 GCA_964658695.1 uncultured Solirubrobacteraceae bacterium
GATCGTCCATATTCAGGCGCTGGCGGCAGCCCGGCACGCTGTCCGGTAGAGTTCTTATATGCAGCGTTTCGTGCAAATCATTTTCCTGGCGGCCTCGGCCAGCCTTTTGCCAGCTCAGGACCTGGAGAGCAAGTGGTTATCGAACACTCGTCAGTTGACTTCGGGAGGCGAAAATGCGGAGGCCTACTGGTCGCCAGATGGCACACGTCTGATCTTTCAATCGACGCGCGGGCAACTGAAGTGCGATCAAATTTTTGTGATGAACGCCGACGGCTCGAATCAGCATATGGTTTCGACCGGGAAAGGACGTACTACCTGCGGCTATTTTCTGCCTGACGGCAAACACATCCTGTATGCGTCAACCCACCTCGCAGGGGACAGTTGTCCGCCGCCGGCCGATCGGAGCAAAGGGTACCTGTGGGCAGTCTACCCCAGCTACGACATTTTCGAGGCAAATGAAGATGGCACTGCTTTGAAGCGCTTGACGGAAGCTTCCGGCTATGACGCGGAAGCGACAATCAACTGGAAAACGAAGAAGATTATCTATACCTCGCTTTCCTCCGGCGACCTGGATCTGTGGAGCATGAATCTCGATGGATCTCACAAAAAGCAGATCACAACCAGCTTCGGGTATGATGGCGGCCCGGTATTTTCACGGCAGGGCGATAAGATCGCGTGGCGGGCAAATCATCCGCGGACGCCGGATACAAAAAAGGTCTACAGCGATCTTTTACGAGACAACCTGACGAGTCCGATGAAGATGGAGCTATTCGTGGCCGACGCCGGCGGCAAGAACGCGCGCCAGATCACGAATTTCAATTGCGCTTCGTTTGCGCCAACCTTTACGCCCGACGGGAAGCAGATTCTGTTCTCATCCAACCGGCACGACTGCGATGGCAGGAAATTCGAACTGTATCTGATCAATTTGGATGGGACCGGCCTTCGCCAGGTGACGAACTTCGGGAGCTTCACGTCGTTTCCCGAATTTTCTCCCGATGGCCGAAAGCTGGTGTTCGTTTCCGACTGGAAGGCTTCGTCTCACTACGAGTTCAACGTGTTCACCGCCGATTGGAAGACAGGTGAAAACGAATGAAGCGGCGTATTACGGTGGGCGGCGTCCTGGCGGCGCTTCCGGTAATAGCTGCGCTGGCGGTCACACCCTACGACATCACTCCAGAAGCTTACCTGGCTCATATCAAATTCCTGGCGTCACCCGATCTGAAGGGGCGACTAACCGGAACACCCGAGCTGAACAAGGCGGCGGACTACATTGCCGGGCAATTCTCAAAGGCCGGGCTTCAGCCTTCAGGCGAGAGCTACTTTCAGGATTTTAAGGTTACTGCGAGGACTGGCTTGAGCGACGCCGATACGCTTACGTTGTATGCCGGAGGGCAGTCGAAAGAGCTGAAGCAAGGCACAGACTTTGCGCCGCTAAACCTCAGTGGCAACGGGAAAGCCAGCGGAGCGATTGTTTTTGCGGGCTACGGGATTACGGCTCCGGAATATCACTATGACGATTACTCGGGCGTCGATGTGCGGGACAGAATTGTCATTGTGCTTCGCCATGAGCCGCAAGAAAATGACGAGAAGAGCGCATTCGCGGGCAAGAATCTGACCGAGCACGCGTTGTTTTCGAGCAAGATCGTGAACGCCAAGCTGCATGGCGCAAAGGCCGTTTTGATCGTCAACGATCTTCCGAACCATGCGGGCAACAACGATGTCTTAGAGCAGTTTGAGCCGCTGATGGCTACCGAAGACTATGGCATCCTGGTGGATCAGGTCTCCGTTCAGACGGTAGATGAGTTGCTTGCGGCGTCACAAGAGAGCCTGGGGAAGGTCATAGGCGAGATCGACCGGGCACTGACTCCGCATTCGTTCGCACTTCAACCGGAGGAAACGGCCGGCGTGTCTGTCGGTTTAAAGCAAGAGAAGCGGGCAGTGCACAACGTGGCGGCCTATTGGCCGGGCCAGACCGAAGAATACGTTATTTTGGGCGCGCACTATGACCATCTTGGATTGGGCCAGCAGAATTCGCTTGCACCGTCCCAAATGGGAACGATCCATCCGGGTGCTGATGACAATGCTTCCGGCACGGCCGGGGTCATCGAGCTCGCACGTCATGCGGCTGCGGCAGGCAGGCACCGGCGAGGATTTCTGTTCTTGTGTTTTGCCGGCGAAGAAGAAGGGCTGCTGGGCTCTGCCTATTACGCCGCGCATCCCTTGAGGCCGCTAACAAATGCTGTTGCCATGATCAACATGGACATGATCGGGCGAGTGCGTGATCACAAAGTCTACATCGGTGGAGTGGCGACCGGATCGACATTCAAGACCCTGGTGGAACGGGCAACCGAGCACGCCGGTTTTCAAGGCGACCAGTCGGAGACCGGTGGGTATGGGGCCAGCGATCACACCTCGTTTACGGCGAAGCAAGTACCGACACTGTTCTTCTTCTCCGGCCTGCACAGCGACTATCACAAGCCAGGTGACACGTGGGAGAAGATCAACGCCAAAGACGCGGTCAGTGTCTTGGGAGAAGTATCGGAGATTGCGACTGTGTTGGCGGACGCAGCGGACCGGCCGCAGTTTGTGCGGGTAGCCGGGAATCCGCATACCGGGAATGCCTCAGCATCGGGAGGCGGAGGGTACGGACCGTATTTCGGCAGTATTCCCGACTTCGGCGGTCCTCCACATGGCGTGCGTTTTTCCGACGTGCGGGAAGCGTCGCCGGCTGCGAAGGCGGGCCTCAAAGCGGGCGACGTTCTAGTGGAATTCGACGGCAAGCCCATCGACAATCTATACGACTTCACTTACGCACTACGTCAGCACAAACCTGGAGACAAGGTTAAGGTCAAGGTGCTGCGAGATGGCGCTCCGGTCGTAGCCGACGTCGTGCTGGCGAAGCGAAATTAACAGATCGAGACAGGACGTGCGCACCGCGGCGCAGAATAACAGTGGGTGAGAGTCCCACACGAGGAGTTCGCATGAGAGCTGTCCGGCAGCTCTTACGGCAGGCTGCGCTTAAAGCGGTAGATCAGTTCAAGTTCGATCTTGTCGTCCAGACTGGCCAAGCGGGCGATCTTAGGGGCCTTGATGCCGAATTGGTCAAACGTCAGCGTCGTCTTTGCGCGGCCGGCCACGGTGTTGTTGCGAGGGTTGAAAGTAGCTATCCCCTGAAAGATGACTTCCTTAGTGACGCCATGAACAGTCAGGTTTCCAGTTAGCGCAACACCGCTCTGGCCCGCCGACGGAATCATGTTTTCCAGACCCTGGATCCTGGTCGGAATGAGTTCAGCATAGGGATACTTTGCCGTTTCGAGGACACGATTCTGTACGGCTCCGTCGCGCATATCCTGGTCACTCTTAAGTCCACGCAGGTCCACCTTCAGTTTCGATCCGGGAGCGATGGAACCGTCGGCCAGAATTGTGAGAGCGCCCGAGACGAGATTGGTTGTGCCAACGGCCTCATTAGTAAAGGCGATGCCAACGAACTGCTCTGTCACACGATAGGTGGCGGAGGAGCCGTCTTCAATGATCTCCAGTCTGGCTCCCGCGGTCGGCGGCGGGGGAGTTTGCGGGCCAGGACCGGGCGGCTGAGCCAGCAAAGCAATATTACCGGCAAAGGTTAGCAATGCAGCAAGGACAAGAGTAGGTTTAGCAAACATAAGAGCTCGACAGCAATCAATCGGGTATTTTAGCGCGTGTGGGGAAGACGCATAGCGAGTTCCGGGTGGTTAAAGATCGATCGGCAGCGGACGGCGATCAGCGCCCGCTCAGCGACGTCGGACTCGTCTGTTGTGCAACTCTCGCTGGAGTGACAAAATCGAAAGATGCCTGGTGTTTTCTCTGCTAACACTGACTGAAGCTGAACGTGCTTTGTTGATTTAATTGCTTGATCGCGTTAGCGAAATCGGCTCTTGCTCCGGTTGATCGTTGCGGGAGTGGACTGCGGGAAGAGCACGATCCAGCTCCCGGATCTGCGTCGCTCTGTCTCTGAAGCTTTTGCCGAATCGCACCCGCACGCCCCAGAACACGAGCAGTCCGAGCGGAAACAGCCCCAGCACCATCAGCACCACCGACCCGCGCCATCGGACCGGAAACACCTGCTGCTGTCCCAGGAAAAACGATCCCGAAGCGATGAACAACCCGAAGCTCATTCGCCAGGCATGTCGTCCGATCCGGCGGGCCCCGGCAATTCCGCCTCGCGCCAACATCCGCACATCGCCGACCGCGGCCAGCAGCGCCACCGATCCCAGAAAGAACGACATAGCCGCAGGCACCCCGTTCATCATCCTGTGGGGCCTGTGCAGCGCCTCTACGCCCAGTATCCACAAGTAGGCCCCGACTCCCAAAGCAAACAGGAGAGCCAGCCAATCGAACGCTACCGTTCGCCCGTCTTTGTGCCGCCCGGTCAACCACGCCGTCGTGACCATATAAGTCGTCAACAAGCCAGCGATAATGTTAGGCGGTTCAGCCCGCATGTACGCGATGAGAGCGCCGCTCGCTGCCAGGCATAGCATTCCGCCTATAAAAACCTGCCCGGCCACTCTATGCCATCGGCCGCCCTTGCGCACCGCCATCGCGGCGGTTCCAGCCAACAGCCCCACACTTCCACCAGAGATGTGAAAGATTAACAAAGGCGAAATTTGCATGCGGATCCATTCCCTCCGGCTGGCTGTATTGGCTGTCGCCTATACATACGCGCTGGGCGCTTTTGTAGTTCAAATTGGTTTAGGCAGCCTGATTTGCCTCCAGCCGTGGGAACCTATCCGGCGGGATACCGAGGTCTCATCCGATTGCTGCAGCGGCACGTGTCCACGATTCTTAGTCCCCGGTGGGACGCTCGATGTGTTCGACCGTAAATACCGGCACGGCGGCATCCTTCTTTTCAAGTATGAGCCCGAGGTCCTTTAAGACAGCAAAGACTGTTGGCAGCCCTGCGAAGAGACTTGGATCCGGCTTGGCGCCGGGTGGTGGAGGAGGGAGCCGCATCGGAGCCCATCCTCCCGTGTTCAGAATGAAGAGGCCGCCAACAGCGGTACGGTTTACAACGGGCAAGTCTGTCCAGTTCTCGATGTAGTGAGCAAGGTCGTCCATATCGACGGCTCTTGCACGCAGAGGGTGGCCAAAGCCAATTACGAAGCTATGGCAGCCTTGTGGGTCCGTGTCGAAAATACACGGCTCCTCTGTAACCTGTGACTTCCGGAGCTTTGGCCCTTCGCTTCCCACCGAGAGTGCATAGACTGGCATGCTCTTTCTCTCTACCTTCATGACAAGTCTGAAACGCTCAGCAAGCAAGTGACGAGTCATTTGCCGGGCTCTGTGCAGAACTTCCTTGCCTGGAAATCCGGATGGCATGGCGTTAGCGGCGGGCTCTGCTTCGATGTCATATCGCGAAAGAGACCAATCAGGAAGACGCGAAAGACGGGGCGACGGATTGGCCGGAACTTCGTATGCGAAAGTTAAAAGCGTCAGGACAGAGATCGCTCGAGCGATCAAATCTCCGTTGGGCAACACTCGCATGCGTTCGTTCCGGGCATCGGTTGAGCGGGAGGGTTTAATGCTGATGGTTGGGAATGTTTGCGCAGCAAGCGGGTGTGAAGAGGCTTCCATGGCCGATACGCCCTCGCTCACAGAAGGCGGCAGCCATACGCCGGAGACCTTCGGTATTGGTGTATGGCGTAAGTCACGCTCCGATGGCGAGCCAACCGTTCCGATCGCGCCGTCCCAGGCGGTTAAGGACGCTCTCGAAGAGACGCTTCGTGCCTCACTTGGACGGTCAGTCACATTGCTGCTCAAAATCAGCAGTCCGCCTATCGACGTAAGTGTGACCGCGCTCCCAAGAAGCAACGAGGTTGGACGGATTCCACCAGTCGCGAAGACATAAAATCCCGGCCAAGCTCCGGCATTCCGTGCTGGGAATTCCTCCTTTGATGCCGGGCGTCCGCAGCGGTATTCGCGAGGAATAGAGATCATCAAATCGACAATCAGATCACCCCACAGCCGGAGTCGAAGGAATAGGCCGCGCTCGTCGCGCCATCGATCGCGAAACAGTCGCAACGCTTCCCGCCCATATGCTTCCCGAAAACTCTCCGGGAAAAGGCGCAGCAGGCAAGCATAGATCTTTTCAGACATAATTTCCCCGCAGGATGTTCTTTGCACGAGCAACGCGCAGCAGGTCTGCAAGCCGTTCTGCTTCCTTGCGGGCCAGTTTTCGCCCCGCCGAGCTCAAGCGGTACACACGACGACGGTCGGCATTTTCACTGTCAGCCACATTTACCTCTTGAATCAATTTCTCTTCGAGCAAAGACTGTATGGAGCTGTATAGCGTGCCCGGCCCCAGCCGCATGCGGCCTCCGGTCTGATCCGCTATTTGGCGCATGATGCCGTAGCCATGCAGGTCTGCCTCAGCAAGCGACAGCAAGATCTGGAAGGCGGCGGGAGGAAGCGGGTCGAGCTTTCGCTTGGGCATGACAGTCGATGATCAGTATACCGTTAATCGATTGTCGCGCCATGTCGAATCCGTGCGATCGTGCAAAACCGGGCGACTTTCCCGGAGGCGCCCGCAACTACCGGGTCACATCCACGACACAGAAACGATTTCCTTCCGGATCGGCAAGAATAATATAGTCCGCATCCGC
>CBAAAA010000274.1:0-6617 GCA_964658695.1 uncultured Solirubrobacteraceae bacterium
CAAAATGCCGCCGTCCGGGAAACTGCCAGCCGCACAAATTGAACTGATTCGCAGCTGGATCGCAGCAGGCGCTATCTGGCCACCGGGTATAGCCCTGCAAAAAGCAGCAGCGACCGCGCCCGTTGGATCGAGCGACATCTCCCGTATTCGCGAACGCATTCTTGCGAATCACGGCAACCCGGCAGGCGCCAAGACTTACCAAGTGGCCATTCCCAATACCGCGGTCACTTATGACATGGTGGCGATCCCGGCCGGAAAATTCATGATGGGATCCACTGGTCCGAAAGACGAGCAGCCTCCTCACAAAGTATCGGTTGATGCGTTCTGGATGCAAGCACATGAAGTGACCTGGGACGAGTACCGCCTTTTCATGTTTGCGAATCAGGCCGGGGAAGTGGCACACAAAGATGAAACCGTCGATGGAGTCAGCCGGCCAACCCGGCCGTACGTCGAGATGAGCTTCGGGATGGGCATCAATGGCTTTCCCGCCATCAGCATGACCCAGCACGCCGCGAACAAGTACGCCGAGTGGCTGAGCGCCAAGACCGGCGAGTTTTACCGGCTTCCGACCGAAGCGGAGTGGGAGTATGCGTGCCGTGGAGACTCACCGGCGCCTGCGCCGCTATCGGATTACGCGTGGTTCTCCGGCGATGCCGGCGGGAAATATCAAAAGGTGGCGACCAAGAAGCCCAATGCATGGGGGCTGTTCGACATGCTAGGCAACGTGATGGAATGGACACTCGACGCCTACGCGCCGTATCAGTCGGGCGACGCTTCGAACCCTTACATCAGGCCGACTGCTCCGTATCCGATGACCGCGCGCGGCGGTTCGTGGAATGATCCGGCGGCATCAGTCACCTGTTCAGCGCGGGTCGCTTCCGATTCGTCCTGGAAGCAGCAGGACCCCCAATTGCCGAAGAGCATCTGGTACGAAACCGATGCGCAGTGGCTCGGTTTTCGATTGGTCCGTCCCGTCAAAGTGCCCAGTGCCGAAGAGATGTCGAAGTACTGGAACAATGGCGTCGAGCACGATGAGCAGTAGGCTGCTGCTTCTTGCTGCGGCGTTGCCGGTTGCTCTGTCAGCGCAGATGCCGCAGCCGTATGAAGCTGTTGAGCCGCACATGGGTACGCTCTTTCGGATCAAGCTGTACGCGGCGAGCCAGGCGCAGGCGAAAATTGCCTTCGAAGCAGCGTTTAGAAGGATTGCAGAACTCGACGCAAAGCTATCCGACTATCAGCCGGATAGTGAATTGAACCGGCTGTCAAGCAAGGCGATACATCATCCGACGCCCGTGAGCGATGATTTGCTGCGTGTCCTCACTGCGGCGCAACAGTTGTCTAAAGAAACCGATGGCGCGTTCGATATCACGGTCGGCGCACTAACTCATCTGTGGCGGGAAGCCGGTAAGTCTCATCATCTGCCCGATCAGTCGGCTATCGAGGCGGCGAAGGATCGCTGTGGTTTTCAACATCTGTACGTCAACGTGCAGCAGAGGACTGTCGAACTTGATCAGGCCGGGATGCAACTGGACGCCGGAGCGATCGCGAAGGGCGACGCGGCGGATCAGGCGTTATTGGTCCTTTCGCAACTGGGAATCAAATGCGCTCTTGTCGCGGCGAGCGGTGATTTGGCATTCAGCGACGCACCACCGGACGCAAAGGGCTGGAAGATAGGCCTGGACTCGTTCGACACCCCGGCCTCGGCGTTCACGCGAGTCTTACTGCTGGCGGACGCAGCCGTTTCTACATCCGGTTCCAACGAGCAGCACTTCGACTGGAACGGCATACGATACTCGCACATCATCGACCCATCTTCGGGCATGGGCTTGACGCGTGACATCACGGTGAGCGTTGTCGCCGCGCGTGGGATTGACGCGGACAGTTACGCAACCGCGGTCAGCGTGCTCGGGCCGCAACGCGGACTGGCGTTCATCCAACATCACCCCGGCACATCCGTCACCATTCTCGCGGTTGAAAACGGCAAGCGAAGTCTTATCGAGTGGCCTGCGTCTCCGTCACGTCCAGTGTCCGATCCGCACTGACATTCGACAGGATCTGTTTGATGCCGCTCGGCCAGGTGATCTCGATTTTGGGTATGAGCGAGACGTCTCCCAGGCCGAAGTGCAGACCGCAGTCTGCGGACGAGGCATAACCGACGGTAGTCGTCATCTCCGCATACTGATTGCCGATGCGAACCGCCGCGCCAATCCCGTCGCGATTGGACTTCCCACCATGGAGCCGCAGGATGATCCAATGTTGTGGCATAGGGCTGACGTTACGCCAAAGCTCAGTCGCGCTTCCCAATGAAGTCACAACGGCATCGATCCGGCCATGACCATCGAAGTCGGCAAACGCGGCACCGCGATGAGCAGCCGTGAGATTTAGTCCCGCTTCTTCCGACACATCTCGAAACGCACCACGGCCATTGACGAAAACACTGTTCTTCTCGCGATAAGCATACGATTCGAACTGCTCGACCCGGTCGTTGACGTGAGAGTTCGCGGTGAACAAGTCTTTCCAGCCATCGTTATTAAAGTCGAACAGACCAAGCCCCCAACCACTGTGCCGGACCGCTGAAGAACCCAAACGCGACAGATAGGTGGTGTCGAGAAACCCACCCTTGCCATCATTCTTAAAGACCGGGAACGTTTCGCCGGCCAGCGCGGTGACCACGATATCCGGCTGGCCATCGTTGTTGTAATCCTTGAACTCAACCCCCATGCTCGCCACCGGTTTGCCGGTTTCGCGCAAGGCGGTTCCGGTCAGCAGCCCGACTTCTTCAAAGGTTCCATTGCCGCGATTGTGGAACAGAAAGTTCGGCATGTTGTCGTTGGTAACGAAGACATCCGGAAAGCCGTCGTGATCGTAATCAGCGAAGGCGACACTCATGCCGCGTCCCGCGAACTGGGCGAGGCCAGCCCGATCTGTCACGTCTTCAAAGGTGCCGTCACCGCGATTTCTGTACAGGGTGTTGGGAAGGCCGGTGAAGTACTTCGGATGGCAGTAGACGCGGATGCCGCGCTTCTGGTCGCCGCAATAACGGTCATCGGGAAGCAGCCACTTCGTGTAATGCACCACCCAGAGATCGAGCTTGCCGTCGCGATCGAAATCGAACCACCCGGCGGCCACAGCCCAACCTTTGTTCTTGATTCCCGCCTTGGCCGTAACATCTTCGAATCGACCTCCGCCGAGGTTGCGATACAGCGTGCTGCCATTCACGCCTGCGACGAAAAGGTCCGGCCGTCCGTCGTTGTCGAAGTCCGCCACCGCGGCTCCCATATCGTAGCCGTGTCCGGCCACACCGGCCTGCCCGGTCACGTCGCGAAACTTCATCCCGCCTTCGTTGTGATAGAGCCTGTTCCAGAATTTGGACGATGTCTTCTGTAAGGAAGGCACCTCGGCGCCGTTGGTGAAGAAGAGGTCAGGACGGCCATCGCCATCGTAATCAAGAACCGCCAGACCGCCGGCCATAGTTTCAATCAGGTGCTTAGTTTCGGTTGGATTGTTCTCGAGGACAAAGTTGAGCCCTGCGCCCGCAGCCTGTTCTACAAAACGGATGGGAGGCGGCGAATCGATTTCGCCAAAGCCTGCCAGAGTGAGCAGCAGAAGGATCAGACAGATACGCATGGCAGAACGCGGGAGGACACTGAAGGGGATTGTCCCACGGGCTTTCTGCGCTAGCATCATAGTTTCCTGATGCACGAAAAGAGCCTGTGTGTAGTTTTTCTGGCAACTGCTATGGCGCGTGGCGCTGCACCCACCCCGGCTGCGGCGCCGACGTTCTACCGCAACATTGCGCCCATCATTTACCAGAACTGTTCCAGCTGTCACAGGCCCGGCGAATCAGGGCCGTTCCCGCTGCTCAGTTATCAGGATGTGAAACGGCATGCCGCGCAAATTGCCGCAGTCACCAAGCGGCGCTACATGCCGCCCTGGCAGCCGGAACCCGGCCATGGTGAATTCGAGGAAGAGCGACGTTTAAGCGACAGCCAGATCCAGACGATTCAGGCCTGGGTCAAAGGCGGAGCTCCGGCCGGTCCGCCGACATCCGCGGTGCCCGCCCCAAAGTTCAATTCAGAGTGGACACTCGGAACGCCGGATCTGGTTCTGAAGGTCGCGCAGCCTTATCATCTCGCCGCGGGAGGAGCTGAAGTGTTCTGGAACTTTGTCATTCCGGTCCCGGTGACGAAGACGCGCTGGGTGAAGGCCATGGAGGTTCGACCCGGGAACCCTAAAGTGTTCCATCACGCTAATGTGATTATTGACCGCTCGGGTTCTGCACTGCGAAAGGAGCCGACGCCCGGCGCTGGGTTTTCTGGTATGGACCTGACCGTTGAGGAAGACACCTTCGATCCGGATGGACACTTTCTCTCCTGGAAGCCAGGCAGCCAACCTGTGGTCGAGCCGGATGGCATGGCGTGGCGTGCGGAACCCGGCATGGACCTGGTGCTGAATGTCCACTTGCGGCCGTCCGGCAAAGAAGAAACCGTCAGTCCGATGATCGCCCTGTATTTCACAGACCAGCCGCAGACGAAGTTCCCCATGCTGGTGCAGCTGGAGCATGATGGCGCAATCAACATTCCGCCCGGCGACAAAGATTTTGTGATCGCTGACGAGTTCCACTGCCCGCTGGACTTACAGGTGCTGGCCGTTTACCCGCACGCTCACTATCTGGCCACGCTGATGGAAGCCTGGGCGACGCTTCCGGATGGAACGAAGAAATGGCTGATCAGGATTCCGCATTGGGATCTGAACTGGCAAGGTGTGTACCGGCTAAAAGAACCATTGACATTGCCGAAGGGAACGGTTGTCTCGATGAGTTATCACTATGACAACTCGGCGGGCAACGTGCGCAATCCAAACAACCCGCCGAAGGAGGTGAAAGGCGGCAATCAGGCAACCGATGAGATGAGTCACTTCTGGCTGCAGGTGCTGCCGGTCGGTGATGGGGACCAGCGCGCCATTCTGCAGGAGACATTGATGCAACGGCGTTTGGAAAAATACCCGGGAGACTTCTCGGCAAATTTCAATTTGGGCGACCTGATGATGAACCAGGACAACCCCTCCGCGGCCGTGCCATACTTCCATATCGCAACCATGGCCGACCCCAACAGTGCGATCGCGGCGGGCGAGTATGGGGCTGCGCTGTTTGCTAAAGGCGACCCCGGCGAGGCCGAGCAACAGTTCAAACATGCCCTTGAACTTGACCCGAAGTACACGGACGCACGCTATAACCTGGCCAGCGTCGAAGCGAGCAACGCCGAATACCCGGAAGCCGTCGCTGACTTTCAGAAAGTATTGGTGAGCAACCCCGATCACAAGAACGCGCGACAACACCTGGGAGAGGTGCTCTTTCTTTGGGCCGACGATCTGGCTAAGTCGGGCGACCGGGAGCATGCGGTTGAGCATTATCGTGACTCACTGCAGTACCGGCCTGACGACCCCGACTTACACGCTCATTTGGGAACTACGCTTGCACAGTTGGGACGGTTCGGCGAAGCCAGGAGCGAGTTTGAAAGCATTCTGAAGATGGATCCCACCTCTCAGGACGCCAAAGAGGCACTCAGTCAGATTGACGTTCAGCAGCGACTTGCAAAGAAATAGTCGATTGCTTGTAAATTTCCTTGTAGTGTACGTAATCGATTAAGTATAATCTGCCTAGTAAGCTTTCAGGGGCATAGGGTTAGTTGACTGCCGCACCGTCGACGGCTATCTGTTTGTCTCCGAAAAGCCAAGGGTCAACTCGTGCTGCTTCGTCGTCAGCGACGGTACTTCACAATCTGTTCTTCAGGCGTATCTTTTCCTGCTCTGTATGCAGCGGAAGAGAAATGAGGGGGAAAATGGGCTCTTTCGGCCTTTCAACAATTAAACGACTCGCGCTGGTACTGAGTCTCGTTGCACTATCTATCGGCTCGTGCTCCTCCGCGTACGGGCAAACTCTTTATGGTTCTCTGGTCGGGTCTATTAACGATCCAAGTGGCGCCGCAGTCCCAAATGCTGGTATCACTGTGACGGATGTCGGGACCGGGCAGGTTCGTCAAGATAAAACCGACGACAGCGGCCGCTATAACTTCGTCAACCTTCTTCCCGGTACGTTCAAAGTAGAGGTGTCCGCATCGGGTTTTCGAGGTTTTGAACAGACGAATGTTGTGATCACGCCGAACACGGTGGCGCGTATCGATGTGCACCTGGAAGTGGGACAACAGAGCGAGCAGGTGACGGTAACGGCCGCCAGTGTGGAACTTCAGACTGACAAGGCGGACACGCATACGGAAATCACTTCCGAAGCTGTGGCGGACCTGCCGATTTCTGGTTCAGGGTATCGGAACTACCAGAGCTTGATCGATCTGACGCCCGGTTCCACGCCCTCGACTTTCTACAATTCTCAGACGGACGTGCCCGGCATTCCGCTGAACAGCCATATCAACGGAGGAAACGGACAGACCAACGTAACCACGATTGATGGCGCCGAGAGCGTCAACGTCTGGCTGCCGCAGTACACCGGATATGTTGTTCCGGCGGAGACGGTGGATGTAGTGAACGTCACGACGAGTGCTGCTGACGCGTCACAGGGTCTTGCGGGATCGTCCGCCATCACAGTTGTCACCAAGTCCGGC
>CBAAAA010000275.1:0-6556 GCA_964658695.1 uncultured Solirubrobacteraceae bacterium
GTAACCGAATCGAGCCCATCGGTGCTGTAGAACTGTGGCGAGAGGGCGCTTTTTCGCCGGATGCGCTCGCGAAGCCGCTTCAGGAAGCGCTTGGCGTAGAGCTTATTCGAAAGTCGGTCGAGAGCCCGAACTGACATGGCAAGATCAATCGGCGTCGAGACGGCGCAAACGCCCGCCAGCACGTCCGTGTTGCTCATTTCGCCGGCCAGTTTCAAAGCTACGTTTCCGCCAAGCGAGAATCCGGCCAGGAAGACAGGAGCACCGCACCGTTCATGAAGTTGTTGGACGACATGCCTCGTGTCGCTGGTAAGGCCCGAATGATACATCGTGTCGCAGAGGTCCTCAGTGCCTCCGCATGTTCGTAGATTCATCCGATGCACGCCGAAGCCCCGGACGAGCGCGTCCTGGGCCAAACTGGCAAAGTAGCCAGCTTCCGAGGAGCCTTCCAGACCGTGCAGAAGAACCACTTGGCCCAATGCGTGCACTTCCGGTTGGTGCTCAAAAGCCACTACAGTATTACGGGGGTCGCTGCGATAGAGGACCCGTTTGGCTGGAAATCGCGACCGATCTATTTGGCGGGGCCAGAAATTCCCAGCGATGGTTGAAAGGTGAGGATTACGAAAAAGGGGCTGAAACGGAAACAATTCCAAGTCTAGCGACTTCACGCATGAAGGACATCACGCCCTTAGCAGAAGATGGTAGCGGTATTGATGTGCTGTGCCGCTACCGGCGCGGAGGAACTGGAGTTTTCTAATGGAGCGTTTCACTTTTCCGACTGAGATCTTCTGAGAGGATGATCGCCTCAGCAAGTTCGCGCATTGGGCGACGTAAACGCCGGCTCTCATTGCGAAGCCTGAGATACGCTTCCTCCTCGGTAAGACCGTGCCGATACTGCAGGATGCCCTTGGCGCGCTCTACGACCTTACGCGTTTCCAGTTGCCGGCGCATCTCCGCCGTCTCTTCCATTAAGCGCGCATTTTCTTCGGCCAGAACTGATTTGGCGATTGCTCCGCCCATCTGCTCACCGATGAACGTCAGGAGAGCAACCTCATCGGGAGTGTGATCATGCACCTCGCGGTGGTGCACGTTGATGACGCCTATGACGTCGCCCCCGCTTACCAGCGGAACAGAAAGGAAAGCCTCATAAGTATCTTCAACAAGTGCTTGAAATTTCTTGAATCTCCGATCTGCCGAAGCGTGTGCGGGCAAGGCGACGACGGAGCGGTGTTCAACCACCCACCCGGTAACACCTTCGCCAACTTTCAACCGGATATTGCCGAGATCGACCTGATGCGGAACCTGTGACGCCCGTAATACGATCTCCGCCGTCTCTCTTTCAATCAGATAGACGAGGCAGGCATCGCAGGCAGTCACCTGGACCGTCAGTCCGACGATCTCTCCGAGCATTTCGTCAAGGCTCACTTCCGAGCTGACGATATTGCTAACCCTATGAAGAAGCGCAACTTGGGACGTAGGGGGCTCGACCAAACTTGCAGTAGCCATACTCAACAATAAACCGAGTCGGCGAACTCACTCCAATAGAAATCTTTGATGCTCCCCATTTTCCGCGTAAGCGCTTCCGTGAATTCCTAAGGCGGAGCGGACTAGATTCGAATCAGCTGCTCTTGTTCTTCCCCAGTAACCATGGCAGCATCGGCGTCTACGTAGAGATTTACTTCTGATCGGATGCCAAACGTCGGAAGGTAAATTCCAGGCTCGATTGAGAAACACGTATTCGGAATCACAGTTCGGTCGTCGTGCGACTCCAGGTTGTCCATGTTCGCGCCAGTTCCGTGAACATCCGTTCCAATGCTGTGACCGGTTCGATGGAAGAAAAACTCTCCGAATCCGCGCTCCTCAACCCAGCCGCGCGCCACGTCATCAACTTGAAACCCGGCTAATTCTTGGCCGGCTTTTGTGTGTTCAATCACAAACCGGGATGCCGCCTTCCTTGCATCGCGTACGACGTCGAATACCGCCTGGATCTGGGCCGGAATGTCCTCGCCGCAAAAGCCCACCCAGGTTACGTCGTAGTAGACAGCTTGCGGATCGGGAAGCTTAGCCCATAGATCGATGAGGACGAGATCACCGGCCTTGATCGGCAGGGATGTTGCGACACTCGGCTCATAGTGAGGGTCAGAGGCGTGTTCGTTTATGGCTACTATCGGACCGTGATTCGTGATGAGATTTGATTGCGAAAAGCGGCTCAAAATAAATTGCTGAACCTCATACTCCGTCACGGATTCGTGGGCTCGGAGCCGTTCGCCAATCAGGTCAAAGGCATCTCGACGCGTCTGATCTACCCGCCGACCTGCTTCGAGGTGCATGCTCAGCTGCTCGCTTGTCCACCGGGCTTCGAAGATCTGCACCATGTTCGCGGAGCTGACAACTTGTTTGCCGAACCCGCGAATCAGTTCAATTGTGCCGGCATCAACATTGGAAACGTACGGGATGGAACAGTTGGGAGAGTACTGCATCGCAATGCGCGAGCAATCGTTCAGAAGCTCTTGAAGCCGTTTCTGCTGATCGCTCCAGCTTGAGTAACATTCTTTCTCACCAGGCAGCGCATCTAAGGCACGACCTTCAATCCGGTGAACAAGTTTCCGCGGCTCACCTTGAGCAGGGATCAGGTAGTACCATCGCCTGGTTGCTTCAACATCGTCCGGTAGACCGAGAATCCGGTAAGCAAGTGGGTCCCGTCTGTGATGGTCGAAGAACAACCAACCATCTATTTCACGCGTTTGCAACTCGCTCTGAATTTGCTGATAATCCATCCTCCCGTGATTTTAAGCGGAGTCGCTCACCTCGTCTCCTTTGTAAACAACGGCGTCATCAGAACCGAACACTTACTGTGAGGCCTTCTCCTGTCGATAGCGGTCCGGTGTAGTTCGCTACTGGATTGATCTGCACGTTAATACTGATCGACTGCTGTGCAGTTAAGGCCGGCAGAGCGACTCCATCCACCACGTTCGATGTCGTCGCCCCCGATGAGATTGTAAGGTTTGTATAAGCGGCTCCATTCTGCAGAACCGTGATGCCGATAGAGTAACCCGTGGGCGCTCTATTGACCGATCCCCTCACATCTCGCACGGCATGGGAAGCCGATACCAGCATCGAAGGTGCGGCGCTTTGTTGCGTCGCCAGAGACCCGGCCACCTGGAGCGATAGCTGACCGCCCGAGAGCGTGCGGAGTCCGCCATCAGGCAAAGTTGTGTAGGATTGTTGGCTCGCCTGGCTATCTCCAAACGAATTGGTGACGAAAAACTGCGCGCCGCAAATGCGCATATCGGGAAAGTGTTCGGTGTCGATAAAGTTCTGCGAAGCCCTGTTTGAAAAAAAGTTCTGTGCAAACGGAACGACCACAGTCGACGCATGCAGTACGAAAACCGCTGCTCCTGCCGAGTGCGGCGCAACGGCGGATGCTAATGCCGCCCTTGCGACGACCAGCGTGTTGCTGGGCGCGTCAATCAGAATAACCGACATCAGTTCTGAGTCGATCTGGATAACGGAGCCTAATGCTACGGAAGGCAGACTCGTCAGAGTAACAACCGTACTCAGCGAATCGAGGGCTGCCGTCAGGCTAGCAGAAGAACCCGGCAGTAACTCGTTCCAGGCCCAGAACTGGAGTGTGCCACTTCGAGTGGACTCAATATTTGTAAGACTGCCAAAGCCGATCTGAGAGAGTGTGACGTCGCCGGCCCCGGGCGCGGTTAAGACGAATGTGGGCACGGAGGGTGTACCCGTGTCCGCGTTCCCGCCACCCAGTGCAAACCTTGTGAAAGGACAAAGATCAATCGAACCCTCAAGATTTGAAACGTTAGCGGCCCGCCCGGTCATCTCGATTACTGTGCCCTTCCGGTAGGGAATCTCGAACTGAACTGGACTCCTGTTTGACACGGCGGCAAACTGCCAGGATGCATTGCTGATGACAAAGATGCTCGTCAGATCCGGAATTGTGTTCCAGCCTGGACTTACGGTGAGTGTGACTTGGTTGTTTGTTGAAATACTCCGTTCCTGCCCTTCGCCAGTTCCCTCGATGATTCGCGCGACCATCCCTGAGTAAGCCAGGGGACTGGCGCCCATATCCTGGCATGCCACGGTTGTCGCGGAGGCGGCAGTGACGATGAAGGGTCCCGCATTCTCATTGCGGTAGTAGAAGTTTGCATGGTCGAAACTCCCATCCGGAGGTCCGATCGGCAAGCAGGGCAGTCCAGTATCGGTGAAGGTTGCAGTAATCGCCACGCTTGACGCAATCCGGCAAAGCATTTGAGGACTGTCGCCGCGATATGCATGGAAGCTTGCAGCAGAAGCGGGAAAGCTGAGGTTCTGCAATGTGACGCGGTTCGTTTTTGTGCCTACCGGAAGCGCGGCCGGTACGGTAAACGAGAGTTGGCCTTCATTACCGCTGGAGTCAACTGCGCTTACTGCGTAATAAAAGGATATGCCGCCCTGAAGCGTTCCTCCCGTCGGTAGAAACTGAGGCGCTAAACTGAGCAGCGGCAAAGCAGGAGCGTTTGCAGACGGGGTCGTAGGCACCGTAAATCCCACTGTCAGCGTATCTGTAGCGGAGCCGTCGTTCTGGGCTTGAATGTCTTCGGAAACCAGGAAGTCGTAATACTCCAGTTGGTTCTTCGAATTCAGATGCGGAATCAAGCCGATCAGCGGTCGAGGGCTGAGGATCTGAGCCGAGGGCTGTCTGCCGGCTCCAGCGAGAACTTCGGGATTATCGCTATACCAGTCATCGTCATGCGTTTGCGCCTGGACCGTAACGAGTTGATAGTTCTCGGATGGTGACAGCTTAGTAACTCGAAAAGGGGCCCTTTCGAGACCTTCCTTCAAGTAAGTCACCGCGATAATGTCTCCTGGGCGAACCTTCATCGCCCGAAAACTAGTCTCAAACTGGATAAAGAAGTTGCCATCCGTTGACATGTCGAGCTGGCGCAGCAATACCCTCGTCGCCTGACTCATATTCGAGATGCCTAGTGCACTTGACTGGCTGCTGATTTCATACCCGATCAAGCTGCTATCGCCAGCGTCCACCAGAGAAAGGCTATTTTGCTGATATTCATTAGACGAGTCCTGAAATTCCACGCTGAGTCGATTGGAAGTTTCCGCGATGCTCCTGCAACTGATACTGAGCGAGGACGCCCCGTTGCCGTTGCGGACAATTCCAGAGAACGGCCCTGATGCATCGCTGAATTCATAGGCGGGCCAGCCACCGTTTAAAGGCGCGACACTGTTTCCGCCATCTGGAAGCGTCGATTGTTGCGCTCCAATGGTCGTCTCGGGAAGCAGCTCCAGCAAACCGGTCAGCCCATATCGGAGCATCAGGCTGGAAGCCACGCGAATGCCTCGTACCACGGAGGCGGCGCTCTGTCTCGTGGTCAGCACCAGATTGCATTCATAGCGCGGGACCGTAAGAGCGTTGCCGTTGAGGTCGGTCGCGCTGATCAGGGTATTGCAGAATTGCGCTGATCCTGCAAACGCCTTAAGGTTAAGGTTGGTATTGGCCCACCCGGAGCGTTTCAGGATGTCCAGAATCACCCAGGCCGGATTGTTGCTGAATGTCGTCTGCTGATACGAACCATCAGAGTTATAGACATCAACCAGCATTCCTTGCAGGAGAACTTCTACCGTCGGCACAGACGATCCCGAGCAGATCCGGTTTGGAACTACAATAGAAAGCACCGCGACACTTCCGTAGGGATCGCCGACTGGATTTCCGTTCGAATCGGTAAAATCCAAATTGAAATTTCCATTTCTGGTCCCACTTGTCACGATCGAGTACCAGCCGGTGGCGGTCATGTCCTTTCCGCCAACGCCGATTGGAATCTCAACGTCATTGACCACTACCTTCAATGGACCCTGCACGATGCCCATGCCGACAAGCGCCTCCATGTGAGTAAGGTTGCCATCGTTGCGGGCTAAGATAACCGGAGCTTTAATCCATCCGGTCCCATAGACCACCGGAACCGCATCGTTGTACTTGGCGGAGTTACTAATAACAGGAGATAGATGGGATGTCTTACTCCCGGCCGTTCGCACCATGACCGCCGACGGCACGTACTCAAAACCGCCGAAACGCCTTGTAGCGTTTCCATGTGCATCGGCTGAGAACATCCCGCGCTGGGTGCATTGTGTTCGCGAGCCATCGCATGTGACGTACGCGGAGGCGCCATTCAGATTGCCAGCGCCACCCGAAACACCTGCAGAGTATCCGCAGCCAAAGAAGCGGGAGAATCTTCCGTTCGTTCCTCCGCTTACCGCCTCTGTTCTCTGGGACAGTGTCGAGGGAAAAGTCCAGGGACAGGTGCTTTGTACTCTCACCTGCGGAACTGGAACACGCTGCAGCGCAAGCTTGTTAGTAAAGCTCAGCTGGAGAGAGTCCTCGGTGATCAGATCAGGGTCGCCCGCAATTCCGGAGAATAGGACCGTGCTCTCCGTGGTTATCGAAGCGCTTGGCAGGTCAGCAAACACGAAATAGACGGTCAGTTGGGAACCTTTGAACCCAATCGCCCGGTTCAGCTCCGACATGAAAGAATCAGCGTTCGCCAGA
>CBAAAA010000276.1:0-6524 GCA_964658695.1 uncultured Solirubrobacteraceae bacterium
TCCGAACAGCCCGCTGACGGCAATGTTCCCGGCGCGCGGTTATGAGATTGTCGACGAGACCTACACCTTTGCGCAGGCTTCGTTCAGCCGCAAGCATGTGCATGTGCTGACCAGCATCGACTATTCCAAGATGAGCGCGGAAGACAAGGCGAAGGAACCGGCCAGCACGAAGCGAACCGACGGCGATTATGCCCTGAGTTACATCCAGCGCGTTGGCGACGGCCGGGTCTTTTACGAAGCGCACGGCCATGACGAGAAGGTCTATTATTCCCGGCCGTTCGTGGCGCACATGCTCGCGGGCATCCAATATGCAATCGGCGATCTGAAGGCAGACGATAGTCCGAGCGAAAAATAATCACCTATTTTGCCCTAAACAGGCCACTGACGGCCTGGATCTGAAGGTGGCCAGGGCATGCCGGAGTATTCGACAGGGTGCTTTTCCAGAACCTGTCTCAGATGGTGCTCCAAATGGGCCACGTAATCAAGGATCAGGTCTGACAATGTCATTTCCTGCGCGCCGCCGATTGAGCAGGGCGTCGAGGCTTTTATCTCACTCGTTTGACCAATCACGTGGCTGATCAGCCGGTTGTAGGCGCAAAACAATGCCACGCAAACGGCCGGATCGGCGCCTGCGTAATTTTGTGTGGACACATGCGCCGCCTGATCGTAGCCTGGCCAATCCAATCGGGGCTGAATCAACGCCCGTACGAAGCGCTGGTGATTATTGGCGGCCGAATCGATCAGGTGGCCTAACACCTGCAAACGCGTCCACCTTCCCTTGCCGAGTGGAGTCGCCCAAAGATTTTCATCAAAATAAGCGAAGGCGGTTTCGCTTTCCGCTACCAGTTGCAGCAGATGGTGAGGCATTTGACTGAGCATGTCTGACGCTTTATTATCGGTCACATTCGACTCGTCGTGCTCCATTGGGTTGACATCGCTGCGAACAACTCGGCCCACGAGAATCCGCTGGGCAAACGCTTTAGCAATGCGGAGCTAACTTCTGCCGAAGCCTTTGAAGTGGTCGGCGTCGTGAAGGATGCGCGCATTCTCACCAGTGGTATGGGAGAACCAGTGGTCCCGTTCTATTTTGTACCTGAAGCGCAGACTTGCTCTTCGCACTGGACCCCGATAACACCGGCGAGATCCGTGCGCACCATCTTCGCGACATGGCGATTCGCATGAATCGGGGAGCCAAACTGACTCGCGGCAGGTGAGCGCGTCCTTAGCTTCGATCGACTTGAGATTGCCGGTGATCGGAATATTGCCGCCCGCATTACGCGCCCGTTCCCTCTGTCCTCTTCGAGCGCTTCGTCTGGAGTGAAGAGTGCTTATTTTTTCAGAAACCCCTGCCATTCCAGCCAGTCACCAAATCTATCGATCCAGTGATCAGTTGGTAGGCCTTGCTTCCGCATTCCGAAACCGTGTCCGCCCTTTGCATACATATGCAGCTCCGCGGATTTGTGGGCGGCGGTCCAGCTGTCATATAAGGCGATGCTGTCCGGCGCCAGTCCAAGATTGTCGTCGGTGGCTGCGGCAAGAAACATCGGTGGAGCGTCCGTCGGTGGCGGGTCGTGGAGCATTGACGCCGCCGCATAGATTGGCGCAACGAAGGCCGGACGTCCCGCCGGCGAGTAATGCAGTCCCACTCCGGCCGTTACGGTGCCGCCTGCTGAGAAGCCGATGATCCCCACGCGATCCGCGGTAACGCCCCAGTCGGAGGCGTGCGCGCGTACATAGGTGACCGCCGCGAGTCCGTCGGCGATCGAAAGCGGTACGATTGCCGCTAATATCTTTTCAAAATTCGTCTTGTCCTTAAACATTGTGGTGAACTCCTGCGTGGCATCCTCACCGGTGTGCGCGAGGCGGTACTTCAAAACGAAGGCCGTGACGCCTCGCTCCGCCAGCCATTTGGCGACGTCAATCCCTTCACTGTTGATCGAGAGAGCCATGAATCCACCGCCTGGACAGATCACGATGGCGGTGCCGTTGCCTGTGCCGGCAGCAGGTTTGTACAGGGTGAGGCTGGGGTTCGTCACGTTACTGACGACTTCGGTGTTCCACACCTTCGAAAAGTATTCTTTCTCCGGATAGCTCTCCTGAGCAGAGCCTGGAGGCAGGCCAGGGTAAAGCGGAATAACCTCCTGGGCAATGCAGCAGCCACTAAGACAGGCGAATAGCCAAACGAGTCGAACAATCGACAGCTTCATGTCGTGTTCAGTTTATCCACTCGCTCAATCGTGGCTGCTAGAAGACGAGTTTCGCCGAGACCTGCAACTGGCGCGCGGTGTAAAGTCCGTTCGATGAAGAAGAAGCAGTCGGCAGTTCGAACGTCGGATTCGGAACCAGACAGCCATTTACTCCGTGAGCCAAGGCAAGGGTGCAGGCGCCTGACCCGACCGCCGTGTAATTAAAAGCGGTTGTGTTCACTGCGCTGATGTTAGTGTGATTGAAGATGTTGAACGCTTCGCCCAGGAACTGCAGCTTCAAAGTTTCGTGCAGGGAAAATTCGCGCATGACGCGGAAATCCACCTGATGTAGAGAGGGAAGAAGGTAGATGTTGCGGCCATACTGTGGCGGACGTCCGCCGGTGCTCCCGCCCGTGTTCGTGATTTCACCGCCGGTCACGCCGTAATCCACACCGCCGCTCGGGAATCCACTGATTTGCGGAGAAATCGGCTGGCCAGACGCGATTGTCACGACGCCCGAGAAGAGAAATCCATCCAGCGTCTTCCGCACAACGCGATTGGAAAGACTTTTTGCAAAGGGGGGCGCCCAGACCAGGCTGCCCACAAACCGGTGCTTCTGATAAAGATCCGAATCCGAATACTCGTTTCTCTGGTTCTTCGGATCGAGCGTCACATCCGTCCCGAAAAACGTGCCGTACGCGCCTGCGACCGCTCCATCGTCGATCGACTTGCTCCAGGTGTAATTGAGAAGGGCTTCAAGGCCATGCTGCATCGGCCTGCGCAGCGAAACGACCAGAGCGTTGTACCAGGAGTTGGCAATGCTGTATCCGTTGAGGATCGAACCTGTCTGCGGATTTAAGCGGGCGGTGTAAAAGGGAACATTAATCGAGTGCGACAGCGAGCCGTTAGAGTTCAAGAGATCATAGATATGCGTCGTTGTTGCCGGAGCGATGTTGGCGTCCACGAAGACCGGCAGGCGCAGGCCGCGGCTGAAGAGATAGCCTGTCGAAAGACTCAGGCTGCGGGGTAGCTGCTGTTCAAGAGTGAACTCTCCTTCGTGAACCAGAGGATTGACGAAATCCGGGGTCAGACCATGCGAAAGCTGTGTCAGGGAGGGAGGCGTGAACGGCGTCACAGCCGGCGTCAGGGCTCCTGAGAACGGTGCGGTCGGCGTTGGGCCCGGCGGCGTGAAGATCAGGTTGGGAAACGTCAGAGCCGGGCAGGTGCGCGGCAGACAGTTGGAGGTCTGCTGATAGACCCCATTCTCCACTCGCAACGCATAGAAGGTACTGTTCGAGGTTTTTCCATAGAACATGCCGTACCCGGTGCGGAGAACAGTTCCGGGGCGTGGATTCCACGCAAGACCAATGCGCGGTCCGAAGTTATTGCTGTCGATGTTCAGCTTTGTCGTATAGGCGGCCGTGAGCGGGGTTGCCGTGTTTGGCTTTGGCGGCTGCGGAACCGTCTGTATTTCGTAACGTACGCCCAGATTCAGGGTAAAATTCGAAGTGACTTTCCAGTTGTCTTCCACGAATCCGGCGTAATCGTTGTCCCAGAAGTCGTCTCGTCCCACGCCGGTGATCGGGTCCGTCACCTGTGCAAACGAACTGTAATGTTTTCCTGTGGAAGCCCCGGTATTGATGCCATACACGTCCAGAACCCAATTGTCGAAAGCTGTTTGCGGGGATCCGCTGTAGCTGTACACTCCACCCCCCTGGAATAAGTTGACGGCCACCTCGTGGATGAAGTTCAGATCGAAGCCGGTCTTGATCTGATGCGTACCCCGGGCGACCGAAAGCGTGTCCGCGATCTGGTTGCGATGTTCATCTGGGAAAGCCGGGCGCGGTAGCGCATTCGGCATTCCATAAGCCATGACGTTAGTGACCGTCACGCTGGGTCCGCCGTCGTTTGCGCCAGTGACTTCATCGTCCACTCCCCATTGAAATCGTAAATTGTTCAAGATTGTGGGGCGAATGGTCGAATCCCAGTTCGCGACGAAGAACCGTTCATGTAAGACGATCGGTCCGTTGGCAGTTATCGAGTTGTTACTCACCGTTGCATTCGAGTTGTACGAATTGGGAGCATGATAGTCATCCAGATCGAAGTTCGCACTCAGGTGATTTGTGGACGTGAGATAGTAATCAAGCTTTCCGAATCCGATATCATTTACGCCCGTGCGCGGATACCCGCCCAGCAGAGAAGAGAAGTAGCCGTTGGCAGCGGCGCACTCCGAACTGGTAGCCAGGGCAGGGCACGGCAGCGGGAAGCGCGAGGTGCTGATGTAGCTGATCGGGAAGACTTTGCGGGAACCGTCGTAGTTCAGAAAGTAGAACAGCTTGTCTTTAATGAGTGCGCCACCCACGCTGCCGCCGAACTGCTGCTGCTGGTGTATGCCCTGGGTAAAAATATGATTGGCTTTATTCACCGGATCCAGCGCATTCAGTGCCGGATAACGTAAGTAATAGAAGAGATCGCCGTGCAGCGCATTCGTGCCGGACTTAGTGACGGCATTGACTACGCCGCCTGCCGCCTGCCCGAATTCCGCACTGTAGTTGCTGGTGCTGACCTGAAACTCCTGCAGTGCGTCCAAGCTGTAAACATACGGCACGCCCGTAGTTGCGGAACTGCGGCCGCGCGCCTCGGAAAAGAACGCCTGGTTGTTGTTCGCGCCATCGACTGAGTTGTTGTTATACAAACCGGAGATGCCGCGATATGAGACTAGTGCGCCATCGGAGGTGACCCCAGGTGTGAGCAAGACGAAGTTATCCCAGCGCCTGCCGAGAGTCGGTAAATTGTTTACCAGATTCTGATCAACGACCTGCGATTGCTCGGTCTTTTCCGGATCAATCACCGGACTCTCGCCCGTCACGGTGACGGTCTCCTGCGTCGTCTGCACCGGCAAGGCGAGATCAACCGTCAATGTCTGACCCACTTCAAGAACCAGATTCTCGCGCACTACCTTCGCAAAACCGGTCTTGTTAACAGTAACGTTGTAGTGGCCCGGCGGCAAAAATGTGGCGCTGTAGATACCGCGGTCGTTCGTCTCCGTACTGCGATCGACGCCGGTGTCGTTGGAGTGCAGGATGACGGCTGCACCCGGCACGACGCCTCCGGAAGCGTCGCTCAGTGTACCGGTAATGGTTCCTGCGGCGGCGGTCTGGCCATAAGCGCTTCCGCTCAAAGAAGCAATCAAAAAGAAAACAGCCAAATATCTCTTGTGAAAGTCCATGTCCGGTCCCCAACTCCCGTTGTAACTTTGGATTTGTGACACGCGACTTGGCTGTCAGTTTTGAAAGTATAACAACGACGGAACCGCCTTTACAGATGCCTCTTCACTCTTCGCGAAGCAGTGCTAAAGGATCCAGCGACAACGCACGCCGCGCCGGAATCCAGGTCGCCAGCAAGCCTAGCAACGCCATCGCCAAAACAACGCCGGCCAATACCAATGGATCTCGCGGAGTTGCCTGATAGACAATAGACGCCAACACCCGGCTCGCCGGAATTCCCAGGATTAATCCAGCTCCTGAACCGAAGGCAAGCAATCGAAAAGCACGTCCCAAAGCGGCTTGTAAGACTTCGGTTCGCTGCGCGCCAATCGCCATGCGGATGCCCAATTCCTTTAGTCGCCTGCTGACCGAGTATGCAGCCATCCCGAAGACTCCAGTGAGTGATAGCAGCGCGCCCAAAATTCCCAGCACACCCAGTGACATGGTTGCCACACGCGATGGGAACAGAACAACTGCCAGGCGCGTGTTCCAGGTTCCGGCATCCAGAGGCAGCCCTCGATCCAGCTCGCGCACTGTACTCCTGATCGCCGCGGCGAGTTGCTGCGTCTCGCGAGCTGAGCGCACCACCAGATAAGCCGCACTTATCGGAGACCGGACAAACGGCAGAAATTCGCCGGCTCCTGATCTTCCGTCAGGATCTTATACTTTCCGTCTTGAACCATGCCTACCACCTGAACACGCGTTCCATCCTGTAACTCGAAATACTGGCCGATCGCAGTGACACCGCGGTCAAATAGCCCGCGGGCAAACTCGGGGTTCACGACCGCGACGGCAGGGGCATCTTTTGTCGTCGTGCCAGGTAAGACTTCTGCCGGCCAGCAAGGTAGTGCCAGCCGCACTAAAGTAGTTCGGTGAGACGTCGTACTCATAGGGTGTCGCCAGCGCATTTGCCTGGCGCAGGTCTCTGGTTCCATCTTTGAAGACGTTGGCCCGGGTACCAGCGGTATAGACCAGCGGCGGATAGTTGTTCACCAGTCCGACGGAGTCTACGCCGGGGATGGTTTCGAGCGACGCGATCAGACGCTTCTGCATCGCGGGTACCTGCTCGCAG
>CBAAAA010000277.1:0-6522 GCA_964658695.1 uncultured Solirubrobacteraceae bacterium
AGAAACCATAAGCAAAGCACGATCGCGACCGCATTGGCGGCGGCCAGCACGCCCAGCTTGTTGAAGAACTTTCCCGGACGCGCAGCGACGACATACGAAAGTACGCCGCCTGCTCCCAGCCCGAATAGCGCGATGGAAATGGCCAGGAAAGCGAAATGGTAGTAGTAAATGACCGAAAACACTCTGGTCAGCGACAGTTCCAGCAGCAGTGTGGCGAGCGAGGTAGCGGCAACTGCGAAGTAGATCTGGGGCCAGGCGCCAGCGCGGAAAGAGATCTCCGCCTGCGGGGCCAGTTTTCTCAACAAGGGCAAATTCCATGGTAGTGGAGATGTTTCCGCCGGTGAGATCTGCGATTGTAAACTGATGAACCGCAGACAGCTACTGCAGTCGATCGGTGCTGCCGCCCTGGTCACGGAACAAGCTTCCCCCGCCCAGGATGCGGACGCGCCACCAGTCCTCCCAATCGAAAAATTCCAACCGCGCAGCATGCTGCATACCGGGGACACGCATGTCGCGCGCGCGGCGTTCCCCCTGATTGACATGCACACCCACATCACTCACGCGGGCGGATTGGAAGGCCCCGGAGAGATTCGCTTTGCCGCTTCCGCCGAAGAATGCCTCGAAGTCATGAACCGTAAGAACATCCGAACCATGGTCAATCTCACGGGTGGCCACGGAGCAAACCTCCAGCTGGCAATCGACAGACTGCAAGTTGCGCATCCGGGCCGTTTCCTGGTGTTTACCGAGCCCGCCTGGAGCAAGGCGGCTGATGTCAACTACCCACAGCTGCAAGCCGATCTGATAGCCGATGCTCACCGGCGCGGGGCCAAGGGCCTCAAAGTGCTGAAGACCCTGGGCCTCTATCTTCGCGAGAACGTCGCCACTGGAAAGCTGGTGCGCATTGACGATGGGCGCTTCGATTCAATGTGGGATGCCGTCGGATCGTTCGGTATGCCTGTCGCGATTCACTCCTCCGACCCGGAGGCATTTTTTCTGCCCGTTGACCGCTTCAATGAACGTTGGGAAGAGCTACACGCGCATCCGGACTGGTCGTTCTATGGGCACGATTTTCCCAGCAATCGCGAGTTGCAGGAGTCACGCCGAAACATCATGCGCCGTCATCCGCGCACTCAGTTCGTCTGCCTGCATGTAGCGGACTCGGAGGATCTCGCCTATGTTTCGGAGTGTCTGGACAGTCATCCCAACATGCATGTCGAGATCGCCGCGCGAATCGGAGAGTTGGGCCGTCAGCCGAGAGCGACCCACCGCTTCATCGAGAAGTATCAGGACCGGGTCATGTTCGGCACCGACGCCATTCCCGGGGGCACTGATACGCCGCAGCAGGTGTTCAACGACCGGCTCTACGAGATTTACTATCGGTTCCTGGAGACAACGGACGAGTACTTCGACTACGCTCCCGCACCCGTTCCACCGCAGGGAAGGTGGCGGATCTCCGGGATCGGTTTGCCCGAGTCGATATTGCAGAAGATCTATTGGCAGAATGCCGCGCGCTTACTAAACTTACCGGCGTGACAGGATCGGTTCCAGGGCCGCCAGCAGGCGCGCCGTCAGACCGGTCAGCGACTGCCCTGGCTGTATATATCCAGATCATAGTCCGGGGACAGGTTCAACAGACGCAGCGCCTGATCAAGCAGCGAGCGGTACGGTGCGGTTACTCATGCAACCGTCTCCCAATTCATCGCCCGTGTTCTTTGGAAGCGCGACCAGAGGGGTCATCTCGATCGCCTCGGGTCTGGTCCCGAAGATCGCCAAAACTCTGCGGATAGTTGGAGAGGAGGGAGGAAGGACGCTACTTGTGCCGGTAAGTGATGCGACCCTTGGTGAGATCATAGGGCGACATCTCGAGGGTGACGCGGTCCCCGGCTAATACCCGAATTCGGTTACGGCGGAGCTTTCCCGCCAAGTGTGCAAGAACGGTGCGTTCCTGATCAAGTTGAACACTAAACAAACCGCTTGGAAACTTCTCTACTACGGTTCCGGTGACTTCAATGCTGTCTTCTTTACTCATTCGCCTCTTGCTTTTGAAATACGGACAGGGCCAAGGTTAATTTTGCCCACCGCTCCTCATTATATCGTCCAGGCGTATTTGAGGGGGATGGCTTACTTTCCGGCGTTGGTTTAACCTGTGATACGGAGGGATCAGCAGTCTGCCGTCGGCTCCCACTTTCGCAAACAAAAATATCCTGATCACAGGAGCTGGCCGAGGCGTCGGAAAACGCCTGGCTCTGGGGTTCGGGCGGCTAGGTGCTCGCATCGGGCTACTTGGACGCAGCAAGAGCGATCTGGAACTCGCACAAATCGAGATCGAGCAAAATGGCGGGAATGCTCTTCCCATTCAGGCCGATGTCACGGACCCGGAGCAGTTAACCGTGGCGGTGGAACGCGCCCGTGTGGTCTTCCGAGGCCCGACAGATGTCCTGATCTGCGCGGCCGCAACAACCGGGCCGCTGGCGGCCTTCACCCCTGCCAGCCTGAAGAACTGGAAGAAGACCATCGACATCAATCTGACCGGCGCGGTCAATGCGTGCAGCGCGGTGCTGCCTTCCATGATCGAGAAGGGTTCAGGTAAGATTCTGATTCTCGCTTGTGGCTCGGACACGATAGGGGTGCGCAACATGTCCGCTTATCAAACGTCTAAGACGGCTCTGGTGCGTTTCGCTGAGTGCATCGCAGCGGAATTGATCGACTACAACATTCAGATCAACTGCTTTGATCCCGGACCGACCTACACCAGTCTCACCGACGAGATCATTCGGGCGGAAGGATCGCTGGATCCCAAGGTCGTGGAGGAAGCGCGGGAAACCCGCAAGACCGGTGGCACGGCGCCAAACCTGCAGATGGATCATGCGATGTTCCTGGTGTCCGAAGCCTCCAACCACATCTCAGGAAAGCTCGTGCTTGTGACGGACGACTGGAGGAAGTTGCGCAACGCCCACCTCAAGCCGGATGCGTTTGCCTTGCGCCGTGTTTCGAAGTAGCTATTTGGTCGAGAACTTCCAGACAGTCGAACTGTGAAACTTCTCCCCCGCCTTCAGTTCCGCGCTTGGGAAGTTCGGATGGTTCGGCGAGTCGGGATAATGCTGCGTCTCCAGAGCCAGCGCCGAACGGAAGGCATACACGCCGCCGATGCCATGCACCCTTCCATTCAGGAAATTACCGGTGTAGAACTGGATGCCGGGCTGATCCGTGAATACCTCCAGCACGCGTCCTGATTTCGGGTCTTCCACTCTGGCCGCCAGGGCCGTCGTTCCCGCCTGGTTGTTGAGAACGAAATTCTGATCGTAGCCGTTTGCGAACTTAATCTGCTCGTTTGAAGAACCAATCCGGCCGCCGATGACAGTCGGTTTCGTGAAGTCAAACGGAGTCCCGGCCACCGGCGCAATGACACCAGTCGGGATGAGAGTTTTGTCAACCGGGGTGTAGTGATCGGCGGGAAGCGTGAGGATGTCGTCGAGGATGGAGCCGCTGGCCGGTCCCGACAGATTGAAGTACGTATGATTGGTGAGATTCAGGACCGTGTTCTTGCTGGTGGTGGCGCTGTAATCGATTCGCAGCTCGTTTTTCTCGCTCAACGTGTATGTCACGGTCGCAGTCAGCGTTCCGGGAAAGCCCTCTTCTCCATCCGCGCTGACGTAACGAAGCTGTAGCGCTGGCGAGCCGGGCGTCGACACATCTTTTGCCTGCCAGATCCGCTTATCAAACCCGCGATTGCCCCCGTGCAGCATGTTCTGTCCCTCGTTCGTCGGAACGTGGTATTCATGGCCGTCCAGCTTGAACGTCCCACGCGCCAGGCGGTTGGCGTAGCGGCCGATCAACGCACCGAAGTAGCCGGTGTTCACCTTGGCAGTGTAGCCGTCGATGCTGTCGAAGCCGAGCACCACATCGCCCATCTTCTTGTTGCGGTCCGGGACGAGAACTTGCGTGACAGTACCGCCGTAAGTGGTAATCGTCACCTCCATGCCGGACGAGTTCTTGAGCGTGTAAAGCGACACGGGCTTTCCGTCCACCGTGCCCCACGGCTTCACCGGGAGATGTGACGGGGATTGGGATTGAAGAGATAAGGAAAGGCAAAGCAAGATTCCGGAGATCGGCAAAGCTCGTTTTCTAAGTCGGGTCATGGGTTGGTGATCGATTACTTCGCCATCATCTTACTTCACCTTAAAAGTATGGTGACCTCCGGGAACACCCCGTGCCGTCCAAAAAGCTTAGATAATGAAAGAAACCAACCAATTGGCTCCGGCTCCGAGGCCAGACTGTCCTGACACGCCCCATTGAAGATGCACTCCCTCCTGAACTTCTGAAAGCCCTCGAACAAGGAGAACAAGTGACTCTCCTTCGGAACGGTGAGCCATTTGCCGAAGTCGTGCCTGTAAAGTCCCCCCGGGAACGAATCAACCCTCTTGAAAGTTCTGAGGAATGGCAACCGCCCGCTGAGAAACACAGCAGGCGCAAATTCGGCATACTGAAGGACCATGGGATTGTAATCGATCTGGACTGGGACCGACCGCGGAATGATGTTGAAGCCTGGCTGCGAGGTGAGGTCCGAGCGTGTAGCCGCGCGACACCTCAGTCTTCATTAAGGCACCACGAAATACCCTCGATGTCTCCGCCCAGGCACTGATACAAAACGAGGATCTGTTCCTGAGTACGATCAGCATTCTCGAAATCGCGATCAAGGTTCGTATAGGCAAGCTGCACTTTCCTGAAGACCTGCTGGATCAGGCGATAGACGAACTCGAGATAGACGTTCTGCCTTACGCAGGGGAACATGCGCGGGACTATACCTTTTCCCTAGCTAGTGTGAAAGAACACGGAGATCCTTTTGATCGCGCCCTGATAGCGACCGCTATAGTTGAGGGGATTCCCATCGTAACCACCGACGCCACCTTTCATAAATACAAGGATTTCGGTCTCAGCCCGATCATAGTCTGAGCATCGGTCGGCCATGACGTCAGAATCGCGATACTTCGCAATCCATTACTTCACCTTGAACGTATGGTGAAGAGCAAGCACCGACAAAACGGGCTGCTCCTGCGTGCCCTTTACTTCAAATGGCAGCTGAACGCCGGCCCCGTCTTTCTCAAACAACGGGTCGATCGGTTTGAGTACCCAATGCTTCACTCCGGACTGCGTATCCGAAAGAGTCGATTGCATGCGAAACAGACCTGCCAGTTGCATCGTGCGAGACGGCATGTTGAAGGTCCCGTTCAGGTTGACGGTTGCCCCGGGAATCCGAAACGAAAGCGGCCTTAGCGAGATCGTTCCGTTCTTCAGGTCGAACTTGGCGCTCATCTCCGATGCCACTGTCTGTTGTGGCGACTGCTCCTGTTGCTGCCTGGCCGTAATGCCTCGCGCCCGATTACTCAGGGTCGCCAGCTTCTCATTCACTTTGGGACTGGTGAAAGTAGCCGCTGTCAGATGGAACTGCCCGTTCAGCTGCAACTTATCAATCACGGGCTCTTTCTCGGGCGGAATCACGATTTTGCTCTGGAATTGCACATTGCCGGTGAGCGCGGCCGGCTTTTCATCCCCCATCACCAATTGCAGGATGTCTTGCATTCGGGCGGACTTTCCGGTCACGGCGTAAAGCGCGACCCGCCTGCCTTTGCCATTCTCCGCACGCGAAACATCGCCCTTGCAAATGAATTCGGACTGCAGGAAACGGGCATCCACATTCTCGAGGATGGTATCGCCGTTCATCCCGTTCACCGTGGCTTGGAAGGTCGTGCGCAGATGGACCGGAGTTCCCTTTCGCCTGAGCACAAAGTCAGGTGTATCGGTCTGGCCCTTCACCTCAATGTGCTGGAGGACCCCACCGTAGGACCCGGTCGACGAGAGAATGCCCCCGATTCCCTTGAACACAGAGAGGTCTGCTCCTTCGAACGTATAGTCTCCGGAAAGTCCGGTTGCCCGCGGGTCGGCCTTCTGCCAGGGTCCGAAGCGTCCTTGGGTGTTGATCAATCCTGGAGGTTTCGGGTTCCTCAACGCAGCTTCAAAGCGCATGGCTTGAGAAGAACCCACAGAGTGAAGCGTGAGCTGCTGAATATCGAAGCGCATGGGGTCTTTGCCGGCTTCTTTCGGCGCGATCTCGAGTTGTGTGCCGTTGGCGATGATAGTTTGAATGCCAATACGAAGGCGCGTCCGATCGGATCCGGGTTGGCCGCTTTCGATGTCCTCATCATCCTCACGAATGGTTTTTGAAGTGGCGTTTCCGCGATGCGGGAGGTAGATCTCCAAACCTTCCAATCGCACGAGATGGACCTGGTCCTCCTGCAAAAAAAGGTCGATGAAGCTGGAATCAGCCGTAAAGCGCCTGATGTAGATGAGCGGGTGTGAGTCGTTCCACCCGTGGTGCTGAACGGACAACGCACCGCCTGTCACTGTCGGAGTAGGAAACAGAGATAGCTGCAGACTGTCGAGCGTAACGTCAGCGTCAAAGCGCTCGCTCATAGCTCGTACTACGCGGGCCTTTGCACGAGGTGCAAGACCTCGCACATATAC
>CBAAAA010000278.1:0-6518 GCA_964658695.1 uncultured Solirubrobacteraceae bacterium
TCCCTGCGCTGACGCCGGTGGGAACCGCGGCGAGAGAGTTGGGAAAGGTCGGAAATCCGGGTGCGCCGTAGGGAATAGTGATCGCTTCCGTCGGGGCATCGGGACCGAGGGTGATAAATCTTCGAGTGACGTAAAGAAACTGTTGATCGTAGAAGAAACCGGCGCCGGTGCGGAAGATCGTTTTTCCGTTCCCGAAGACATCCCAGGCCAGTGCCAGCCGGGGCGCAAAATTCGCATGCGAATCGGTGATCGACTGGTACTCGTAGCGGAGCCCTGCGGTCCCGGTCAGTCTGGACGACAGTCGAACCTCGTCCGACACATAGCCGTTTACTTCGGTCTGGCCGTAGTGAATGTCCTGCACGCCAAAAGTCTGGCTGTAGCTAATCGGAACCTCGCCCGGCTTGGGCCGGCCGGGAGCAAAGGTGTAAGTGCCAAATGGACTAAATGAATAGTCGAGGGCAGTCTGCCGCACGAATTCGACGCCTGTTTTAATCTGTTGCCGGCCAATGGAGAAGCTGGCGGTATCATTTCCGTCGTAACTTACGACGTGCACCCAGTTAGAAGTTGAATAACCGCTGGTGCTGTAGTTGGGATAAACGATACCAACAGAGGGAGAAAGAGGAAAGGCGCTATCCGGAAAATAGTTGGTAAATGAGAAGCGCAGCTGATTCACAAAACCATTCCGGCTATATTGCTCACTTACCTGCGAACCCCAGGCCTGCGTTCTTGCATAACGCCCGTAACTTGGCTGGTCGTAACCCGCGATTCGGTCCTGGATATCATTGCCCTGAAAGTGATTGCCGTTGAAGCGCCAGGTAAGTGAATTGTGGTCGTCCAGACGTGCGTCGACGCGAAGCAATCCTAGATAATCCTGGGTCGTGCCATTAAAGAACGACACGACGGGCGACTGGATGAGCGAGCCGCGTTGTTGAAAACTCCGTTCGTAGTCTGCAAAGAACCAGATGCGATCGTGACGGAGAGGACCGCCACCCAGGAATCCCCAATCGTTCCGTTCATTGGGCACATGGAAGGGGGATAAAGGAGGATTGGACTCCAATCCGCTTGGGCGCAAGTAGCCGAACGCCTCGCCGTGAAATTCGTTGGTTCCGGAGCGCGTAGTCTCGACAATGACGCCGGTGGTGGATATCCCGTATTCGGCAGGATAGTTTCCAGTCAAGACCTGGATTTGCTGAACGGATCCCAGCGGCACAAGTTCCTGGGGCGTCACGGCATAGACCCAATCATAGGCAGTCGTCCCGTCCAGCACATAGGCTGTGTTGCGGTAGGATCCGGCGTCGATCGACAAGCGGCTCGCATCCTGGTAATCGGCCCCGAGGCCAATGGCAGCGCGAACCTGCGAATCTAACAACGCGAACTTAGTAACCGTTCGATTGAGGCTCGGGATATCGTGGAGTTGCTGTGAATCAATCAATTGACTCACCTCTGCCGAATCACCGCGGCCTTCATTTAGATTTGCGACGACGGTGATGGTATCGGTCTTGTTCGCGAGCGCCATAGACACATCGACCCGATAGGTCTGCCCGGCCGCTAAGACGAGTCCCGAGCGTTCGGCTGTCTGCAATCCCGGGGCCTCAATTCTCAACCGGTAGGTTTTTCCATCCAGAAGACTGCTGAAGCTGTAACTACCGTCTCTTGCGGTACGTACGGTCTGCTGATCTCCTCCGTCGATCGCTCGAATGGTGGCCACAGCGTCGTGAATGGGGGACTGTTGAGGGCCGCCGGTCACGATGCCCGAGAGAGTTACGGTCTGTGCGAACGCGGTTGTGCCAAATGCGACCAAGCAGGCGATGAGCAGTATCGGGAAAGGTTTTCTCATTCTGTGGCAAACTTCCGGTAGATGCCGCCGACATCGGCGGTTAGGGGATGAATCAACACGCGATAGCGTAAGTGCAATTCTTCGCCGCTACGCAATAAGGTAGTAAGTAAGGGCGCGGCCGGGTCGAAGTCTTTCTGCCCAAATGGACTGGCTATCAATACGCCGTTAGACCGGACATGCCATCGAGTAGGGGAAGAGAAGTTAGAGGGATGATCCATGAGCGCGACCCCGACTTTCTCGCCGTCAACGGTGGCCTGCCAGTCGATCCATTGGGAGCGCTTCCCCCGAACACTGGCTTCGCCCTGGAGACCCTGGGCATTCATCGGACGCCCGCCATTCTGTTCAGCGAAAGCAGGTCCGAGACGCACGCCGATGACGGCATCGTGGTGATCGTGAAACGTCAGGTCGACCTTAGCTTTCAAGCGCAGATCCACATCGAACATCCGGCAGTCCGAAGGCTGGGCATAAAAGGTCATTTTTCGCGTTTCTGACAACACCGACTCGCCCTGCATGCTGACCCAATCGCTCAGGGTGGTGAGACTTCCGGCATCGGCCTTCATCTCGGCGCCGAGGACGTCTTTGAAGACGATGCGACCCAGGTCCGGACGGTCATGATAGGACGCATCGTTTTCCCAGAGATCCATGCGGCCGGATAACTGATCGCTCATCTCCTCGGCACCGACCCATAGACCCTTTTGATGGGGCCGGTCGGTTGGATCGGCGGGCTCCGGCTCAAGCGGAAACCCTCGCGTCACCTTCTTGCCGGATGCGGTCCGCAGGGGATACAGAAACGGCTTGCGCGCTTCGAGGCCCATGTACAGGTTGGTAAACGGCTGGCCTGCGACATCAATGGCAACTCTGTCCTTTTCCAACGTGATTTTTACAGGCGAGACTGCACTGGATGACCCGCTGCTCCTTGCGTACACCGATGTGCAGCTGGAGTGCTCTGCCGGACCGTCTTCCTTTTTGAGTGCGACAAGCTCTGCTCCGTCCGCACTCAGGCGGAAAGTTTCCTGGCTGAGAATGGTCGTTCCTTTTTCCAGCTCAGTGGTGTCGAAGACCAGGGTGTCGCCCTGCCAGGATGCCTTGCTTGTGAAGTCGTCGCCGTCGATTCCTGTGTAGTGCAGCGATTCGCCAATTTTATAGGCGAGCGACAACTCTTTCGCGACACCTTTGGGCGAGGCATTGATCTTGACCTTGAGGAGCGGGTCTTCCTCATTGATTTCAATTTGGAATGAATAGTTCCTGGTGACAGGGGGGACGCAACTTCGATTTGCGCGTAGCCATAATCCAGAGATGTTGGGGTGGGATTGTCGGGCAGCCGCTCGCCGAAAAAACAGGAAAGGCGCAAGCAAGATGAATAAAGAAACAAGGGCGGCCGGAAGATGACGAACCTGTAATTTTCGCAGCAAAGATCGAGAGTACCAGCCGATCATTGCGACGGGATGACAATTGTTTTTCGAGGAAATATATGTTTGTTGAACGCGGTATTGCAGTGTTCACGTTTTCACTGCGCTGAAGGTTCTTTCGTACCGATCACAAATAGTTGAGCCTACCCGTAACCAAACGCAAGTTGACCGGTATTGATAGGAGAGCCAGGCGGGAACGGGTGGACGCCATTCCCGTATTTACAAACAAGGGATCGGGACACGATTGATGACGGATCTGCGCGACGCGCTGCGGCAAGTTTGGAAGGCACCGGGGTTTACGACGACGGCGGTAATCACGCTGGCGCTTGGGATCGGAGCGACGACGGCGATTTTTACTCTGGTGCATCAGGTACTGCTGAAATCGTTGCCGGTGACGAAACCGGAAGAGCTTTGGAGGATCGGAGATAAGCTTCGCTGCTGCAACTGGGGCGGGTATACGCAGGGCAATGATGGGGATTTTTCGTTGTTTTCGTGGGACGCTTACAAGAATTTTCGCGCACATACTCCGGAGTTCATCGACCTGGCGGCGCTGCAGGCCGGCAATGCGCAGCTGGGGATCCGCAAGGCAGGGTCACGAGCGCAAACGGATACGCGCAATGGCGAATATGTATCGGGGAACTTCTTCAGGACCATGGGCGTGGGGCCCTGGATCGGGCGACTGATGAGCGACTCGGACGACCGTGCGGGCGCGACTCCGGTGACGGTCATGAGCTTTCATATCTGGCAAGAGAAGTATGCTTCCGACCCGGCGGTGGTGGGCTCGGTGTACCAGATTAATGGACATGCGTTCACGGTAATCGGAGTGACGCCGCCTGGATTTTACGGGGCCAAGCTGTCCGGGTGGGGAATGCCGGATTTCTGGTTACCACTGACGACAGAGCTGTTGATCGACGGAGAAGTGGCGCAGCTAAGAAGACCGAACGGCAATTTTCTGGACCTGATCGGAAGAGCGCGGCCGGGGGTTCATCCCACTGCTTTAGAAGCGAAACTTCGTGTTGAATTCCATGACTGGCTGGCGAGCCACGTACCCGATATGGAGCCGAATGAACGGCAACTCTGGCGCCAGCAGACGCTGCATCTGATTGCGGGCGGAGCGGGCGTAGCAGAAATGAAAGACCAGTATGAAAGCGGACTGAAGCTGCTGCTGATTGCCGCCGGTTGCGTGCTGTTGGTGGCGTGCGGCAATCTGGCGAACCTGATGCTGGCGCGCGGACTAAAAGACCGTGCGCAGACGTCGATTCGAGTGGCGCTGGGTGCTTCGCGAGGCCGGCTGGTGCGCAAGGCGCTGGTGCAGTCCATGGTGCTGTCCACGATCGGAGGAGTGTTGGGCATCGGTGTGGCGTATGCCGGCACGCGGCTGATTCTTTATCTTGCGTTTGAGATCGGCGGGCCAAAGAATTATGTACCGGTCAGCGCAGCGCCATCCTGGCCGGTGCTGCTGTTTACGTTGGGGCTGTCTCTGCTCACTGGGGCGGTATTCGGAATTGCGCCTGCCTGGATGACGTCGCATGTCGACCCGGTGGGCGCCATCCGGGGGGCGAACCGCGCGGTTGGGGGCGGCGGTACGTTGGCGCAGAAGTCATTGGTAGTGACACAGGCCGCCATGTCGCTCGTCCTGCTCTCGGCGGCAGTCCTGCTGGGCCAGAGCCTGCGAAATCTGGAGCATCAGGATTTTGGATTCGAAACGCAGGGCCGGTACATTGCCTGGATCGATCCGGAACTGGGGAACTACAAGCCGGAGCAAATGGAGATGCTGTTCCGGCGCATCGATGATCGCCTGCTGCAGATTCCCGGTGTAGGGATGGTTGCTCCGGCGCTGTATGCGCCGATGACGGGAAACAGTTGGAATGAAGGCATTCGCATCGCGGGCCGGCCAGAGCCACCGCCAAAGGACGACACAAGCGCGGGCTGGGCGCGAGTCATGCCGGGATTCTTTGAAGCAATCGGAGCAAAGATCCTGAAAGGGCGCTCGCTTTCGATGCAGGACACAGCGACGACCCGGAATGTGGCGGTTGTGAACGAAGCCTTTGCGAGGCGATTCTTCAAAGGCCAGAACCCGATCGGGCAACACTTCGGGATCGACAGGATCAAGTATGCCGCGACGTATGAGATCGTCGGGGTCTCACGGGACATTCGCTACATGACGTACGACTACAAGGACCCGGTGCGGCCGATGTTCTGGGTGCCGGAGACGCAAACGGTGCAGTACGACGATCCGGTTTTCAAGAACGGCGAAAGCTTTTCGCATTTCCTTTACAACATCGTGATCTGGGGACCGGGCAATCCTTCCGGGATGGAAGAGCAGGTGCGAAAGGCTCTCGCCAGTATCGATCCGGGTTTGGTGCTGTCAGGCGTTGATCCCTATACGAGCATCCTGAGAGGAGACTTTCAGCAAGAGAACATGATCGCGACGTTGACCACGCTGTTTGGCGTGCTGGGGCTGGTGATGTCGGCGATCGGACTGTACGGAGTCATATCGTATTCGGTGGAACAGCGGACGGGCGAGATCGGTGTACGAATGGCGCTGGGAGCGGATCGTGGACGGGTGGTCAAGATGGTGTTGCGGGGAGCGTTTTCCCAGGTGGGGATCGGGCTTGCGCTTGGCATCCCGTCGGCGATCGCAGCGGGCAGACTCATGAGAGATCAGCTGTTCGGGGTGAAGCCGTGGGATCCGGTGATGCTGACGGTTGCGACGGCGCTGTTGTGCACGGCGGCGCTGCTTGCCTCGTGGATTCCGGCTTCGCGTGCGGCAGGTGTGGAGCCGATGGTGGCTTTACGGAACCAGTGATGGGAGTACGGCGGAGATCAGGCGTGTAAAAAATATTTGACACGCTGGAGCGAAGGCGCTACATTCTCTATGTCAAACATTTTTGACATCAGGAGCGACTTGCCATGGCGACCAGCCTTTCTTACCGGGAGAAGACTCTTTACGCTTCGCTGGTGGCGGAGCTCGTTGTGTACGGCCCTTACTTCTTTCTGCATGAGCAAAACTCCGTAAACAAAGTCGCCGGCATGATTGTAGCGATCATCGTGCTGCAGATCGTGCTGCAGTCGGTGATTGCGATCCTGACGCGGAACCGGGTGACAGATGAGCGCGACCGGTTGATCGAACTACGGGGATATCGCGCGGGTTATCTGGCGCTTGCCTCGCTGATGGTGCTGGGGTTGGGCATGTTGTGGTTTCACGCGACGGTCAGCCATCTTCATTTGGAAAGCCGGATGATGGGACTGCATTTCCTGAGCGTCTTCTT
>CBAAAA010000279.1:0-6510 GCA_964658695.1 uncultured Solirubrobacteraceae bacterium
CGCTTGTTGGGTGCGCGCCTGGTGAGATTGCCGCACGTCTCGTAATGTAGCCGCGGCCGCAGCGTGATTGCCCTGTTTTTGAAGAGCCGTTCCTAAGCCGTACTTCGCCCGCTCGAAGTCCGGCTTGAGTTCCAGCGCGCGACGAAGACTTGCGATTGCGCCATCCAGATCGCCAGCCTCCTTTTGCGCCAAGCCGAGATCGCACAACGCTACCGGATTGTCCGGCATGAGCCTCACGGCTTCCTTGAATTCGCGTAAAGCAGAAGCGTTCTCACCCTTTCGCCGCAGCGCCACGGCCAGGCTCTCGTGAGCCGGTCCGAACTTTGGATCTGTATCAATCGCACGGCGAAATGCGGCAACAGCTTGAGCGGAATCGCCGCGCTGCCCGTAGGCGATCCCGAGGTGGTAACGCGTCTCCGCATCCGCGGGATGGATAGCGAGCGAGCTCACGAATTCTTCGATTGCTTTCGTCTGATTGCCGGTTCTCAAATACGCCAGCCCAAGTTCGGCGTGAACAGCAGCGTCGCCGGGGCGAATCCTCGCGGCCGTCTGGAACTGCTCGAGGGCAAGCGCTGTCTGTCCATCGTCGAGTAACAGCCGACCTAACTGGATGCGGGCAGAAACATTGCTGCCGTTTGCCTGAATGAGCCTTCGAAGTTCGGCCTGGCTCTGGGGGAAAGCCTTTGATAAGGCTCCCCAAAAGAGTGTCAGGATCAAGATGGAAATGCAGCGGCCTCTCAAACCAGGAAGCGACGATCTTACCAGAGCACCTTCATACTGATCTGACCGATTCTCGGATCCCGAGCGCTGGTAACTTCTCCGAAATTGCTGGAGCTGAAATCACCGACTGGATTGTTGAACTGGGCGTGATTGAAGATGTTGAACCACTCGGCGCGAAGCTCGAGTGAGATCCGCTCCGTCAGGTGCGTGTCCTTTGCAATCGCAAGATCGGTATTCAGGATGCCAGGGCCGTGAAAGAACCGGCGGCTCGACGTTCCGAACTGGGCGAGTTGCTCTGGCGCGAAGGCGGCAGGCGAAAAGTATGTGTTAGGTCCTGCAGCGCCGTAATTGCGCGGATTCTGAGTTTGAATGTTGCCGATGAGATCAGGCGTGTCAGTCGAACTTTCGCCGATGAGCGAGGCGTCTCCCTGAGACTCATGGATGAACACAGGAAAGCCGCTTGAGAAACGGGTAATCCCTCCGATCGTCCATCCTTGCGTGATCCGTTTAGAGACATGAGTGAAGGCCCTGTCGAAAGGAACGGCCCAGTTATAACTGACCACGAAGTTATGGGTCAGATCGTAAGAAGACAGCGCGCGGCTCAGGCGATAGTTCGTGAAATTGACCCAGTCGCCGAAGCCGGAGGCGTTGTCGATCGCCTTGGAGTACGTGTAAGCGGCCAGGAAGGTAAGATCGGAGGCTTTCCGTTCCACTGAAATCTGGCCCGAGTTGTAGTTAGAATTCGCGATGTTAGCAGTGTATGAGTTACCGGAACCGAAGGCCGGTCCGAGGGCGGTTCGGGTTCCGAATACCTGTGAGCCATTCGGGAGGGTGTAGGTTTGCTGTTCGCCATAAGGCCCACAAGCGGGTGTAGCGCCTTCGGCGTTCAATTGCAGGCACAGAGCCGGATTTCCCGGATTGGCAGCATATTGGGCAATTAGCTTATGGCCCTGTGTTCCTACGTAGCTCATCGTAAGCACCATTGACTTGGATAATTCGCGCTGGATCGTGAAATTGTAATCTTCCGCATACGGCAGTCTGTTATTTGGGGAATATCCCGGTGAATAGGAGAGCGGCAGATACTTCGAGTAATCGAGCGTCTGATTCGCAGGGCTTCCGGGCGTTGGGAAAACGAACGGGAAGCGCTGGCCCTGCGAAACTCCGTTCGACCGCGTGAGGAACGGCTGATCGAATGTCGGAGGATTGGGACTCACCCAATACTGACCGTAGGGAGCATCGCCCACCTCATAGAAGAGGTTCAAGTCCTCAATCGAGGTGTAATAAATACCGTAAGCTGCGCGAATGCTCGTCTTACCCGGGCCGCCGGTGAGCTTGGCGAGCAAGCCATCATGGAAGTCTGGCGAGTAAGCGATTCCGGCGCGCGGCCCGAAGTTGTTATAGCGAGTAGGCGCGAGTGTGGGAGGGATCCCTGGATCTCCGGGTACTACCCAACCCTTGGGGGCTGTTGGAAATTCAACCGACTGTTCGCCCGGCACAATCGTCTCAATTTTGTTCTGGGTGTCATACCATGGCATGCTCACCTCCCAACGCAGTCCAAGATTCAGAGTCAGGTTCGGCTTGATTTTGTAAGTGTCTTGCAAGAAGAGCGCCCCATACCGGGTACGAGAATCCAGAAACTGCTGGCTGCACTGGTTGTAACTCACCGGAGCGCCGAGCAGAAAGTCAGCGAAATCAATCCCGGTCTCACTGCCATTGAAGGTAAAATCCCCGTTCGGCGCACAGGTATTTCGCTCGTTAATCTGCAGGTATCTGAATTCCCCTCCGAATTTGAGCGAGTGCTTGCCGATTATTTTGGAAAAACTGTCCGCAAATAACCAGGTGTTGTTTGGCTGGAAAGTAGTGAGCGTCGGTACACCGATTGAGAAATCATTGAAATAGATGGGCGGTACGGTCTGCGGAAAATTCGCGGGTCCTGAAGGAATGATGCCGAGAGTTCCAACTCCAGTGGCGAAGCCGAGAGCAGAAAGATTCGCAAAGCTGCCCTTGGGTTCGTCAGTGCGGGTTGATGTTCGAAAGAAGCTGACCCGGAACTCATTCACTTGGGAGGCTCCGAAAGTCTTGGTGTTGCTCATAACGATCATCTGGGCCCGTGATGGCGTCACAGCCGGGAAGCCGGGAACGCTGGCGCCTCCGGGCGGCAGAGCGTCGTTGACCGTCGTGTCATCGAAGTGATAATAGAACGACCAGTTCCCCGTCATTTCATTGATGAAATCGACTCGCTGCCCCATCTTGTCATCCACGACCGAGTTCTTCTGGCTGGAGTTGCTGTAAATGTTGAGGCCGCTGTTCGGCGCGGGAATATAAGGCAGAATTCCAATTGCCGGCTTCGAGAAAGCACTTTGAGGGATGATGCCGTTCGGGAACACGCTGTTATATGCCTCCCCGTTGGTTACCGTGTAGCCGAGCCGCTGTGAAAGGACCTGGGCCCAGTAGCTGCCATTGACCGTCATCGGCGCTCCATTTGCGTCAACGAATGAACCTGCGCCGAAGACCCCCTGTCGTTCGTTGTTGGAGGGAACGGTGACCAAGCCGGTACTCGCTCCAGCCACCTGGCGAGTCCCTTGATAATCCGTGAACCAGAACAGCTTGTTCTTAATGAAGGGTCCACCGACTGCGTACCCGAACTGATTCCGGCGCAGTTCGGCCTTGGTTGGATCGAAGAAATTCCTGGCGTCGAACTTGTCATTGCGGAGGAATTCAAAGACATCGCCGTGAAAACCGTTACTGCCGGACTTAGTGATGGCATTCATCACGCTTCCGGAGAACTTTCCGTACTCCGCATCGAAGCTGTTAGTGATCAGACGGAATTCCTGAATGGAATCGAGGTTTGGAATAAGCCCAGCACCGTCGTTGCGGCCTTCACTCACGTCTCCACCGTTCACCAGAAAGGCGTTGGCAGTTTCCCGCTGCCCATTTACCGACACGTTCCCGGAGGAGAGGATGCCGGACACAGGGCGGTCTTGCTGGATGGACACGGACGTGGTCGGCGCAACGCCAGCCTGCAGGCCAAGTAGATCAATAAAGCTCCGGCCGTTTAATGGCATCGCCAGCATTTCTTTTGAATCGACGACCTGTCCAAGTTGAGTACTCTCCGTCTCCACCTGGACCGAGTTTGCTTCCACACTGACGGACTCTTTGAGCGTGCCGATCTGAAGACTTACATCGACCCGGAGTTCATCGTTCACCTGGATGGTGACTCCGGTCGTCACAAACTTTTCGAATCCTGTGGCGGTCGCTTCGACGCTGTACTTACCCGCCGGAAGCGCGAGTAAACGGTACTCGCCATTGGTACTGGAAGTAGCGGTTCGCTGGAAGTTAGTCGATGCTTCTTTCGCGACTACGACCGCATTCGCGACTACTGCTCCGGAACTGTCGTGAACGACACCTGAAATTGTCCCCGTGACATCAGCGTGGAGGTTGAGAACGGAGCAGGCGATCACGACGACGGCAAATGCAAGTCCCCTGCACGTCATGATTGAATCTCCTGTAACTGACTGTTGGGGCGAGAGTACCGAGAAAACACTATGCTTGTCAAGAGTTTTCGTTACAGCGGCGAGTAGATTACAGTAGACGATTACAGCGGAAGGCAGAAAGAGGGCGGATGTCAGCAAGGACAAGTGGGGGGCGGCGCGTGTTCATGAAGTGGGTGGCGGCTGCACCAGTGTGGGGCGCAGCCGCAATGCAGGATATCTCACACCGATTACAGGCGGCTGGGACAGGCCCGCAGAACGTTTATGAACGAATCGGCGTTCGTCCGCTGATCAATGGCCGAGGGACTTGGACGTATCTCAGCGGGTCGCTTATTTTGCCCGAAGTTCGCACGGCAATGGAAGCAGCGTCCCGGCAATTCGTAGATTTGTTTGAACTTCAGGCTGCTGTAGGCAAACGTTTGGCATTGCTTTCCGGGGCAGAGTCCGGAATGATTACCTCCGGTTCCGCGGGAGCGATGGCGGCTGCGACGGCCGGGTGTATGGCTGGGACAGACCCCAAAAACATTTGGCAGCTTCCAGACACCAGCGGCATGAAGAGCGAGGTAATTATGCTCGGCGGCCGCATCGCTTTCGACAGCGCGATCCGACTCACCGGAGCCAAGCTCCAGCTCGTAGACCATATCGACAAGCTGGAAGCGTCGATCGATCAGCAAACGGCCATGATCTACACGACCTGGCGTGACGAGAATCTATCCAAGGCCGTGGCAGTGGCGAAACGCACGGGTGTGCCGCTGCTGCTCGACGATGCCGCCGGGATTCCGCCCTTCGAAAATCTCTCACGTTATGCCCACATGGGCGTTGACCTGTACTGTTTCAGCGGCGGAAAAGGCATGCGCGGGCCGCAGTGCTCTGGAGTGCTGCTGGGGCGTAAGGACCTGATCGATGCGGCGCTGAAAAACTACAATCCTTGTGAAGGAGCTGTCTGCCGCCCGATGAAAGTCGGGAAGGAGGAGATCATCGGCATGTTGACCGCGATCGAAACCTGGCAGAAAACTGATCTGAAGGCGCTGAATCGGGAATGGAATCTGAGAGTCCAGCGCATTGCAAAGCTGGTGGAGACTGTTCCGGGTGTCACAACGAAAACTTATGTCCCGGCAGAGGGGAACAGTTATCCCACGTTGAAGGTCCTTTGGGATGAGGAAAAGTTCGGCCTGACTGTGGCGCAATGCGATGAACAGTTGAGAGCGGGAACTCCGCGCATTGAAGCGCTGACCAACAGCAACCCCAGCATCGTGTCGGCGGTCAAGGAGGGGCCAGAGGTTGAGGAGAAACATGAGGCGCCTCCGAATCAACTCGAAATCGTTTCAATGACACTCCAGCCGGGAGAGGACTTGATTGTCGGAAGGCGTTTGCGGGAAGTGCTGAATACGGCCAGGAGCAAACGCTAAAGATGCGCCTCCTTCTGGCTGCATTGGCTGCCACGCTGCTGATGCAGGCGGCCGACGTGCATTCGGTAGCTCCGGCTAGTGGACCGGCGCCGATCGGACCGTACTCGCCCGGAGTCTTCGCTGGCGACTATCTCTACGTCTCAGGCCAGGGCGCAAAGAACCCCGGCGGCCAAATGCCCGCCAGCTTTGAAGCGCAGGTGAGGCAAGTGCTGGAAAACGTAAAAGCAGTGGTTGAGGCCGCTGGACTGCACATGAACAACGTCGTGTACGCACAGGTGTATCTCGATGACATCACCAATTTCGCGACGATGAACCAGATTTATGCGGAGTATTTTCCGAACCGTCCGCCTGCCCGGGCCACCTTGGGCGTAGCGAAGCTTCCAGGCGGCACTCCCGTCGAAATGAACGCGGTCGCCGTGCGTGATGCTGGCGAAATCAAAGCTGTGACCGTTTCTGGCTACGCGCCGGACGAACCTGTCTCCCCAGGCATTTTGACGCGAGACAGATTATTTATCTCGGGCATGCGTGGCGCCGATCCGGCATCCACTCCGCTGCAACAGGTAGAGAGTGCACTGGACAGGATGAACGGTGTCGTCAAGGCAGCCGGTCTCTCCATGGCTCATGTCGTGTTTGTGAATCCCTACCTGACGAGCAGCATTCCGGCAAAGATTATGAACGCCGCCTACGCAAAGCGATTCGAGTTCGGAAATACGCCGGGCCGCGCCACGATTGAGGTTTCCAGTCTTCCAAATCACTCGCAGATCGAGTTCACCGGAGTGGCGGTTCGCGACCTCAGTGCGCGAGTTGCGGTTCGGCCTATAAACATGGAGCCCAGTCCCACGGCCAGCCCTTGCGTTTTTGCAGGCGATACGCTTTACTGTTCCGCCAAA
>CBAAAA010000280.1:0-6507 GCA_964658695.1 uncultured Solirubrobacteraceae bacterium
AGGTAGGATTCGAACCTACAACCCTTCGGTTAACAGCCGAATGCTCTACCGTTGAGCTACTGAGGAGCATTTCGCTCCAGATTGCGCGGCCGGCCAGTGGCGCGTCGTGCAAATTGGGCCTCCCTCATTAAAACACACCGCGCTTTCCAACCTCGAGCGTCCCCCCACCTGAGTGTTACGCTGAAAATTCCAATGCTATCCCCCAGCGAATCCCGCACCGTTGGCGGTGATCCTGACCCTGCTATGCCCCCACTGCGTGAAAGGCAGCAAAGTGTGACCCTCGACAAAGTCTATGAGCCGCAACGGTTTGAGCCGCATTGGGCACAGTGGTGGATCGACTCCGGCATCTACCGCGCGGATGCCTCCAAAGCTCAACCCGGCCGCACGTTCTCGCTCGTCATCCCGCCTCCAAACGTCACCGGATCTCTCCACATCGGACACATGCTCGACCACACCATCATGGATGTGGCCGTGCGCTGGCATCGCATGAAGGGCGAGACCACACTCTGGCTGCCGGGCATGGATCACGCCGGGATCGCCACCCAGATGGTCGTAGAACGTCGCCTGGCTGCGGAAGGCCTCAATCGCCGCCAGCTCGGCCGGGAAGAATTTGAGCGACGTGTCTGGCAGTGGAAAGAAGAGTTCGGCGGCCGTATCACGCAGCAGATCCGGCGTGAAGGCGCCAGCGTGGACTGGTCTCGCGAGCGCTTCACCATGGATGCCCAGCTTTCACGCGCTGTGGTCGAGGCCTTTGCTCGCCTCTGGGAAAAGGATCTTCTCTATCGCGGCGAGTACATGGTGAACTGGTGTCCCCAATGCCAGACCGCCATCTCTGACGTCGAGACCATTCACGAGTCCGTCGAAGGTCATCTCTGGCACATTCGCTATCCGGTGAAAGACGCGGACGAGACGCTTACCGTGGCCACTACGCGTCCCGAAACGATGCTCGGTGATACAGCATTGATCGTTCACCCGGACGATCAGCGCTATCAACACCTGCACGGAAAAACCGCGATTTTGCCCTTAGTCGGTCGCGAAATCCCGATCCTGCCCGACCCGATGGTGGATCCGAAGTTCGGCACCGGAGTCGTCAAAGTAACGCCCGCCCACGACCCCAACGATTTCGAGGCAGGGAAGCGGCATCACCTCGCCTTCATTAAGGTGATTGGCGAAGATGCGCGCATGACGGAGGCCGCCGGGCGATACGCCGGTCTCGATCGTTTTGAAGCCCGAAAGCGTATCGTCGCCGCACTCGACGCCTCCGGAGAACTGGTCAAGACCGAGCCATACACGGTGAGTGTCAGCAAGTGCGACCGCAGCAAGACCGTCATCGAACCTTTGGTCTCTACCCAGTGGTTCGTTCGCATGAAGCCGCTCGCCGCCAAAGCCATGGAGGCCGTTCGTAGCAGTCGCATTCGCTTCGTTCCCGACGATCGCGAGCCGGTCTTCTTCCAATGGATGGAGAACATCCGCGACTGGTGCATCTCGCGCCAGCTCTGGTGGGGCCATCGCATCCCCGCCTGGCACTGCCGCAACTGCAAACAGATCACCGTCGAGCGTCACACTCCCGCTATCTGCTCGCACTGCCACTCCACCGAACTTGTCCAGGATTCCGATGTGCTCGATACCTGGTTCAGCTCCGGCCTGTGGCCTTTCTCCACGCTCGGCTGGCCCGATCAGACCGAAGATCTCCAGAAGTTCTATCCAACCTCCCTGCTGATCACTGGCTTCGACATCCTTTTCTTCTGGGTGTCGCGGATGATCATGCTTGGCATTGAGTGCACAGGCGAAGTGCCTTTCCGCGAAGTTCACATGCATGGTCTGGTCCGCGACGCTGACAAGCAGAAAATGTCCAAGACCAAAGGCAATGTCGTTGATCCGCTGGAGATCATGGATCGCTTCGGAACAGACGCCTGCCGTGTCGGCCTCCTGATCTCCGCCGCAACCGGCGCAGACATCGCATTGAAAGAAGACCGCCTCTCTTCGGCCCGCTCCTTCGCCAACAAAATCTGGAACGCCTCCCGACTGCTGTTCCAGAACATGGAGCGCTCTCAAATCACCGCCTGGCAGCCTCCCGCTCATGGTCTGAAGCTGTCCTCCACCGCCATCGAAGACATCTGGATCGTCGAGCGCTTCAACGACACCCTTGGCATCGTGAATCGCGCCCTCCAGGTGCATCGCTACCACGAAGTGGCGCAAACCCTCTGGGACTTCGTCTGGCACGAGTTCTGCGACTGGTATCTCGAAATCAAGAAGTTCCGCTTTAATGAGGACTCCGGCCTCGATCCCCACTGGCGGACTGCGCTCACAGTCTACGAGGTCATACTGCGCCTGTGTCATCCGGTCATGCCTTTTCTGACCGAGGAATTATGGCAGCGCCTGATCCACGCTTCCGTACCCGACTCTGCCCAGCCCGTCTCCATCTCGGTGGCGTCGTTCCCGTTACCCTTGCACAGTGAACCCCCGGCTGACGCTCTCATATCCTTCGCCGTTCTACAAAAGGTCATTACCGCTGCTCGCGAACTGCGTGCCGACAACAAGCTCGATCCGAAGCCCACGCTCGACGCCACACTGATTCTCCGAACCGCGCAACTAAAAGGCGAGGATTTGCGCATCATCCAGTCCATTGCCAAACTGAACCTGGTGGACGGTAGTTCGAACGCCGGAATCACCCGATCCGCTCCCGAGTTCGACCTGCGGATCCACGCCTCCGCCCCGGCTTCAGACAATCGTGCGCGCATCGAAAAAGAGATCGCGCGCCTTCAGAAAGCCATCGACAGCCTGGAGGCCCAGTTAGCCGATGAGATATTCGTCAGCCGCGCACCCGCCAAGGTCGTCGAAAGTATGCGCGTAAAACTGGCGGAGTACCGGGAGCAACTGGAAAGAAATCGACGTCTCCTCGACGGGCTCGACCAGTGATCTTCGACGTCAATCACCCGGAAATTCGTGAAGCCGTGGCGCGCGCACTGGCCGAAGATGTTGGGAGCGGCGACATCACATCGCAATTCACCGTTCCAGTCAATCTGACCGCACATGGCTCGTTCCTTGCTAAGCAGGACATGACCGTCGCTGGACTGGAACTGCTGCCACTCACCTACGACTTACTCGGCGGAGCGCAGGTTGACTTACTAAGTGCAAGTGGAAGCACCGCCCACGACGGCGACGTGCTTGCTTCAGTATCTGGCCCGGCCCGCACTCTTCTCTCCTGTGAACGGGTGGCCCTGAACTTCTTGCAGCGGCTGAGCGGTGTCGCAACTCTGGCCCGTCGCTACGTGGACGCAGTATCCGGAACGCGCGCCACCATCCTGGACACGCGAAAAACAACTCCGGGTCTGCGACAGCTCGAGAAGCGGGCAGCCCTGGCGGGCGGCGCAACCAACCATCGCCAGGGACTCTACGATGCGGTGTTGATCAAGAACAACCACATCACCGCCGCCGGTGGCGTCAGCGCTGCGCTTGAACAGACGAAAGCATTTGCCGGACCTGTAGAAATTGAAGTGCGCACTCGCACCGAGTTAGACGAAGCGCTGGCGTTCGGAGCGAAGCATCTTCTGCTCGACAATCTCACTCCAGCCGAGGCTGCGCAATGGATCCTGGACATCGACGGCCGGGCCACGGTGGAACTCTCGGGCGGCATCAATCTGGAATCGGTGAAGGCTTACGCCGAAGCGGGTCCGGACTTCATCTCCTGCGGCGCCATCACCCACTCCGCCACTGCCGTCGATATCAGTTTCCGGCTGGAACTGAACCGCGCCTGATGCCTCTCGACCTTCCCAAAATCAGCCGGTCCCGCCCGCAAAACGAAATTCATTTCTATCCCTCACTGGGATCCACCATGGTGGAAGCTGGAAAACTGGCTGCCGCCGGAGCACCTCATGGAACGGTTGTTCTGGCCGATGAACAAACCGCCGGAGTGGGCCGCCTCGGCCGATCCTGGCACTCGGAAGCCGGGACCGGTATCTACTGTTCCATCCTGTTGCGCCTCGAACTCCCCCCGGATGAGGTTCCCATTGCCACACTTCTCCTTGGCCTCGCCACCGCCGATGCGATCCAGCTTGCGACCTCGCTTGCGTGCGATCTGCGCTGGCCGAACGATGTCCTTATCGATGAACGAAAAGCCGCGGGTATCCTGGCGCAACTAACCGGCGGGACCGTCATCGCAGGGATTGGAATCAACGTAAATCAAACCGAATTGCCCGCTGATCTCAGAACTCCGGCTACTTCTTTACGTCTCGCCAGCGGAGGGCGCCAGCACTCCCGCGAAGATCTCGTCGTCCATCTTCTCCATTCCATCGACTCCTTTTGCGAAGTCCTCCGTGACGGGGGTCGCGCGTCGATTTTACGTGCCTTCACCGCCGCTTCCTCTTATGCAATGCACCGCCGCGTGCTGGTCGAAGAAACTGGCCGCAGAGGTGTGACAGCAGGCCTGGATGAGAATGGATTTCTCCTGGTGCGCTACGAATCCGGTCAATTGGCCCGCATAGCGGCGGGAGGGGTCAGACCGGATGTGTGAAGCAACGATCTCTGAAGCGGACGAGAACTGGCCTTCCAATTACTTCAACTACTTCACCGAAATCGAAGAACATTTTCAACGCGCCCGCGGCACTGGGCTCTTCCTTCTTTCACCATTAGACTGGGCCTTGATCGAAAGCTGGAAGAACTCGGGCCTCCCGATCGAGGCAGTATTACAAGGCATCGACTCCGCCTTTGAAAAATGGCACAGCCGCAAGATCAAGCGCCGTGCAGTCAATTCGGTCGCCTATTGCGCACAAGCCGTCATGGAGGCCGCTCAGCGATCTTCCTCTCGATCAATCAATCGAAGTGCCGCCCCCCCTCCCTTTGCCGCCGAAGAGCTAACCCGTTACCTCAACGACGGAGCAGCGAAGCTTCGACTCAGGCCCGAGCCGGTTTTTCAGGAAATCGCTGACTCCTTAGAAAACCTTGCCACCCAAGCTCCCGAGCATCTGGCCAAAGCCGAAGACCTGGAGCGAAGGCTCACCGCCCTCGAAGAGAAACTCGTCGCCAACATCCGCGCGCTGCAAAACGAAGAAGAACTCTACGCGATTCGGGAAGCGCTCGATAGCGAGCTGAAGCCATATCGCGGAAAGATGACCGCCGAACAGCTCTCCATGCTCGAACGGCGCTACCTCGATACCGCGCTGCTGGAACGCGCTAAGCTTCCCCGGCTCAGCCTCTTCTACTTGCGTTAGAGTCTGGTACAGTGTGGGCGGCATGCAGAGTGCTCCATCCGCCCGACAACAGCCTTCTCCCACTCCCCTGCAGTGGACAGCTCTCATTCTGCTGGTGATCTCCGTTGCCATCAACTATGTCGATCGCGGCAACCTCGGTGTGGCCGCCAAGAGTATTCAGACCGATCTTCACTACAGTCCGAAGTATCTCGGCTTGCTGTTGGGAGGGTTCTTCTGGACGTACTCGGTGTTTCAGATTGTCGCGGGAAAGCTGATTGACCGCTGGAACGTGAACTGGGTGTACGCCGCGGGTTTTTTGCTTTGGTCCGGCGCCACTGCTCTGACCGGCCTCGCAAGTTCGTTCCTGGTCATCTTCTCGCTGCGCCTGGTCCTTGGTATGGGAGAGTCGGTGGCCTATCCCGCCTACTCGAAGATCATCGCTCGCACTTTTCCGGAGCGGCTTCGAGGCACCGCGAATGCGCTGATCGATTGCGGTTCAAAGGTAGGACCTGCCATCGGCGTCATGCTCGGGGTAAAGATGCTCCAGTGGTTTACCTGGCGTGGCATGTTCCTCGTTATCGGCGCAGCCAGTCTTCTTTGGTTAGTGCCCTGGTGTGTGACTGCTGCGAAACTCCACGTCCAGACCACCCAGGCGAAGCAGGAGGAATCGGCTCCCAGCTATCGGGAACTGATGGCTCGCCGGTCCTTTTGGGGGACCGCCCTCGGTCTGTTCGGCGGAAATTACGCCTGGTATTTCTATTTGACCTGGCTGCCGTACTACTTCGAGACGGAACGCCATTACACTTCGGACAAACTCGCCTTGTTAGCTTCGCTACCCTTCTGGGCCGTCGCATTCGCGTCTATGTTTTTCGGGCTGCTGGCGGACGCTGCCGTGCGCAGAGGAGCAGAACCCGGCCTGGTTCGTCAGCGCTTCGTTTCCGCGGGCTTGCTTGGATGCTGCGCTTTCATGCTTCCTGCTGTGCTGGTGAAAAACGATTTAGCCGCTAATATTCTGCTCATTCTTGCGTCCGTTGCAATGGGTGGGTTCTCATCGAACCACTGGGCCTTCACTCAATATCTCTCAGGTGTCCGGGCAGCAGGGAAATGGACCGGGTCTGAAAATTGCCTTGCAAACTCCGCTGGCGTTATCGCGCCCTGGGTTACTGGATGGGTCTTAGGCAGAACGCATTCATTTTTTGCTGCTTTCGCAATTGCATGCGTGGTGTTGTTTGTCGGAGTACTTGGGTACTGGGCTGTTGTCGGTTCGCCCCGAGAGGAAAAGTGGAACGTCGGACTTCCTATCCCAAGAACGTATAAG
>CBAAAA010000281.1:0-6507 GCA_964658695.1 uncultured Solirubrobacteraceae bacterium
CCGCTCGCAGCACCAACGCTGAGCCAAGAACGATGCTGAGGATCGGAAGGGCAACCGAATAAGAGGAACGCAGCTTAAGCAGAAAGTGTATGAGCATAAACGTAATAGTTGTCCTTAACAGTCAGCGCTACTGGGATTGAGTTGAAGTTCCGGCAATCTGAATTAACAGATGTGCGTCTCGAGCGGTAATGCGTCCATCGCCATCCAGATCGCATGCCATTCCACAACTGCTGGCTTCGACGCTCCGGCCAATGTTCGTCTCCAACAGATTGATGTCCGCCTGATCCACCTTGCCATCACCATTCATGTCCCCGGCGGCCAGCACGTTGACATCGAGATGCGCTTGAGTATGCGGCTGTTCCGGAACGGTCGTTGCAGCGTCCACCAGCACAGCGTAAATATCATGCATGCCGATCGCGGCAGGCGTCCAGTCAATCCACACCGCCGAGCCCTCCGGTCCCTTTTCGCCCGGATAAATCGGCTGGTCGGCCACCACCACGCCGCCGGCAGCGGGATCTCCGTCGAACAGCAGCACCCGGGCGCCCTCCAGGTTCACGGTTGAACTGAAAGCCATCACGCGAATGGGCAGCGGCCGGCCCTGATACGCAATGATGCTTTGCTCAGCGACGCCTACTTCACCGCGATAGCTGACCGCCGCCATTGAGTTGGCGTTGAAATAGTAGTTCAGCGGCTCCCCGCTCGCCGCAATAATGCTTTTCGGTCCCACACTGATGTAGCCGAATCCCTCGTTGTTCTGACCAGGATCGAGAATCGTTGCCAGCCCGCCGCTCGAGTAACTGCCCCCGCCCGCGATGGTTCCAGTCAGTGAAAAGCTGGTTGGCGTTTCGTAGGTAACCTGGAAAATACCGTTCGACCCGGGAAGGCCTTCCACGCCCCCGATGGTCACCCAGTTGCCCGTGGCGAAGCCGTGGGGCGCGGCGGTCGTCACCACCATGGGAGAAGCATTTGTAACGTGTGCAATGGCCACCGGGGGACCTTCGGCCGGGTAGGTCTGATTGATCGAGTTGTCAGGATCGACCACAACATACAGCCGGAATCGATCGCCGGGATTCAATTCCGAGAAGCCGCTGGTCTTCCAGTTGAGATGGACCGACGGGGCGCATCCGGTGACCGCCGGTTCGTCTGTCCCGTTCAGGCAGGTGAACTGAAGTGGATCCAGGTGATTGATCGTCGTCTCGCCTATCGTGGTGCGCGCAGTCGCCGGGCAAACAGCCCCCGCGTTGTCTCTTACCCGATAGATGGGCTTTGCACAAATCTCGCTGTTGTTTTTGCTGTCATACGGGATCACCTGAAACACCACCGGCACGTTATTGACGGGTTGCCCGGTGCTGTAGTTATAGATACGTGGCTCGATCCGAACTGTATCGCCGTCAGAGACATTGTCGGCAAGGAAGTCGTACGTGTTGGTGACAAGGTTCAAATCTGGTTTGCGAAGGAACAGGCCGCGCATCTTCTTGCGGGTGATGGCGAGACTCGGCTGCCAATCCGATCCAACCACATCGAAACGAAAGGGCAGATTCAACGCCGGATCGGGTTTGCCGCCGTAAAGGGTTGCATACGTCTCACCGCCGGCGTGATTCGACGTATCGGCTGGATTGGGCACGGAAAACGCCATCTTCAGGGTTCCGTCAAGCGTGGTGTAAAGCACTGGGAAAAATGGATAGGCATACGAATGCGTGCCCTCAATCTTGTTCAAAACCACTTTGGTTGTAGCCGTCGTCTCGGCATCGCTTGTGACCGCCGATCCCCAACTTTCCGTGCGATGGGTCTCAGCCTGTACGTCCGCGCGCGCTTCTACGCCGGAACCCCAGAAAGATGCCTCGGCTTTGAACGCAATCCTGATATCCAGGCTGTCACTCAATTGGTGCGAAGAATCGAAGGAACTCCCGGTGCTCAACTGACTCTGAAACTCCAGCGAGTCCGATCCGGATGCGCCGTCGAAGAATCGCTGAGAGGCCGGTATCTGCGGCCCGTTTCCTTTGGCGCCGTTCTGCAGCGTGTAAGTGCCGGCGTCGGCTGGAATCAGCGGAGAATTCGGGCCGCCAAACGTTCTCGGATACGACAGGATGTTGCCGTTTTCGTGAATAGGTTGATACCACGACTTACTCAGGCCGCCGCTGTCCAAGGAATACATCGGTCCAGGAAACACCAACTCGAAAAAGGAGTTCAGGCCATTACTTGCCGGACCACCGTAGATGCGGTAGCGCCAGATATTAAATGTCTGCTCGCGACCCTTTAAATAATCGTCGCTGTTGGTCTGTCCGGTGCTGCTGAGCGTGCGCTTTTCGAAGTTCTTGTTATACGTCGCTTTGTTCTCCGAATAGTCGCTGGTAGTCTTCTTGGTCACATCGGCCGACGCTGACGCGCTTGCCTGAAAGATGCCGATTCCTCCTCCCACGGTGACTGTGGCGCCCGCGCTGGCAGCATTCGATTGCCCGGCGGCGATGCTGGAAGTGTCCGTGCTGCTGCCGCTAAAGCTGGCTGTTCCGTCTTTGGAGAGCGTCACGTTATTGCCGCTGAATCGTGTCATGTTGACAACCGTGTTTGCCGCTTCATCCCAATAGGCGTGCTTGGGCGGCTCTTCCATGATGAAATCTGTCTGCACCATATCCGGGATCTTGATGCGTACCGGCGCCCCCAAGTACCCGGATTTGCCGTCCAGGTCATAGGCGACCACCGGTCTGAGTACGCTCACCGTCAAAGGCGCCTGCACCAACACACTCTTTTGGTTGGCCAGCGTCAAACCGCTGGTTGAGGGCTTCAAGGTCAGCAGTGTGTAGTAAGAGCTGTTTAATCCTGTCCGCTGGGTCCAGAAAGTGAGCGCTAAAGAAGAAAGCGGTTGATTGTTGTCTGCATACCCCATGAATCCGCCAGCCGCCAACGAGAATGCCTGGCCAGGAGGCCCGTTTCCCTCTATGGACGGCTTAGCCTGGTACGAGCCGAACTCCGCTAGCGACTGCAGGTCATCGGCCATCCTGACGCAGTGAACCCGGATAGATCCTGTTGTCGCGTCATTTACCGCAAGAGCCACTTGCCGTCGTCCGAATACATTTTGAGCATTCAGCAGAAACTGGCCGGCAGCAAGTTCCAGGCGAGGGCGCTGAAAAGAGGGCCATTGATTGTTTGAGACAGTTCCCTGGATCCAGTGCTGGGCGAGTTTAGTGGAAGGCCGAAAGTTACTCTCGTAATGAATAAGGTCGAGCCCGGCCGCAAACACCTGCTTGTCCCACTTCGCATAGGCAATAGCCAGGTCGTCGTAACCCTTGCCGGTAAAGTCTCCGGCTCTGACGGCAATACTGCCCACCAGTGGATCGCCGCTGAAGTTGTAGTAATAGCTATTCAACTGCGACAAGGTGTGGTTGTTATTTGCATCAGTGCGGTAACGGTAAGTATAAAGAAGAAGGGTGTGCGTTTGAGAAAGAGCTGCCAGCGCAATCTCGTTATTACCATCGCCATCGAAATCGCCGATAGTTACGCCGATGATGTTACTGCTCGGCAACATTTTTCCTGCGCCGGAGGCAGGCTCATAAGTGAATATAGGGGCACGGTCAATAATCGGATCGCTGGTGGTAATGACCGGCTGCCCCGAGCTGTAATTTATCACCGATATGTAATATCGAATGTGGTCACCGCCCAAACCAGAGGCGTACGCAGCCACGACCTCGTCATGGTTGTTCCCTTGACCGTCAGGAACTCTATCGAGGTCTCCCGCGGCCAGTGAAAGGAAGTCGCCGGAGTCAGGCATTCGATTCAGTAATGGCTCCGGCAGAATACTTGTGTGCGATACTCCTCCCGTCTTGTTGCGAACAGCCACCTGGATTGAGCTGTCTTTGCGGTTCGCGATCGCCAGATCGTCGAAGCTCTGCGAATCGATTCGGCCGGTGGCGGCATAGAGCTGGTTGTATGGCTCGCCGGAAACCTTGCCGCCGACTGCTGTGGAGTCGTTCAGTGACAAGTTCGTATTGCTGTCGGTGCGGTAAAAGACGACATTGTAACCTGCAGAATCCTTAGGCTCTAACACGCCTATACCCTGATCGGGAAACACGTCGTAACGGGCGGCGGGTGCGCCCATGGGATCGGTTTTGCCCGGTTCCGGACCGGACTGGCCCCACAATGTTGTCGTGAAAAGCAGTAAACAACCCAGCGCCACTAGCGCAGCACTTTGTTGTGGTTCTAGGCGCCCTTGTGTTCGATGAGAGTTGCCAAAGTGCCCCGGTTCTCCGCCTTGGGCAAGACAAGGTGAGTTCGCAGTACTGCTGAACGGCTGTTGCATTATGTGTTCTTGATTCCTCAATGGTGTTCTTCTCAATGCATCAAAAATGCTGGCCTTGATTGGCGCATGGTTTGCGTTCGATCGACCCGCCCGGCGTACTCAGCTGAATCGAGTAAGAGCAATCCCAGGTGGGCAAACCGACAAACGGGCTCTGATAAACAAACATCTTTTTCAGTTCTGGATAGTACACCGTGATGCTGGTGTCGCCCCTGACAGGTTGCACTTGAATCGTGGCGCTCTCCCCGGAGTCGGCCTTTACAATGACGCTGGAAGTGCTCCAGCGCCCCGCCACGAATGCTGCGATCGCCAAGAGGATAGAAATCAGAATTGTGTTTTGAATGGGCTTCATGATTCGCTCGTGTTCTCAACCGATCTCGTGCACTGAAGTGTTCCGCAGTGCACGGTTTCTTACGTGAATTGGATATTGGGACGTGAAGCGTATAGCGGTGACGAGTGCAATGATAGTGACCCCCACCCCCACTTTGACGGGCAGACCAGGCACGTACAGCATCACCAGATCGGCGGCCGTCATCGCCGCAAAGGCCAGCGCCCAGGCCGCCGTAATGACATAGTTCGTCCGAATGAATACTGAGTCGCCCCACATATTCGGTGGTGCTGTTTCACGGGCATACTGCAATGTAAAGGGCCGTCTGATGAGCATCGAGACGAGCACGATCAGCAGCAGTCCAGCATCGACACACAGCCTGACGCCCCAGAGGGACCAGGTCGATCTGGTGAGTGCCCCGTAAATCGCCAGCCCGCTGAATAACAGGAGACTGCCGATCTCAAGCACTTTGCCTGATCTCCGGCGCACCAGCCAATCTCGCAACAGGATCAGCAAAGATACGACGGCAGCCGCTACCAAGCCGGTGGTCGGGCCAGCCAGCCTTTCAAGGATCGCGAACACGATAAAAGGCGCGAACGCCAACAGAATATTCATATTTCTCTCACGAGCCGGCTCCCATTATTGCCAGCAGCGTCGCTGCTGGCTATGGCTGTGCCATGCTCTTTAGCTGATTTTTTGTGCGCGTCGAACTAGCTGAGAAGGCGCGACTTACCTGGCTGATGGTCCTTAATCAGCCAGATCGGGAGCAGGCCCTGACGGTCGCGATCAGCTTTGCTCATGTACCGGCAGCGGAGTTATACTACCTTTCACACACAATGTTGTGCGCTCCTATTCACGTGTGCGGTCAGTGAAAGTCTTCACGGGTGAAGGACCCCAATCCGCCGGCGTATTTCGGTTTGGGCCCTTCGAGTTTCGTCCCGACCGGGGTGAGCTGCGAAAGTCGGGAACGCCTCTTAAGCTGCAGCCTCAGCCTGCGCGTCTGCTGGAGTTACTCGTCAGCAACCCGGGGCAAGTGGTCAAACGGGAACAGATTCAGGATGCAGTCTGGGGCGCCGATACCCAGGTCGATTACGAACTGGGGGTCAACCGATGCATCCGTCAGATCCGATCCGTCCTCATGGACAGTCCCGAAGCGCCTCGCTACATTCGGACGATCCCCCGTCTGGGATACAGCTTCATCGCTCCCGTTGAAAGGCTGCCCCGCAACCGCGCCATAGAAAGAGAAGAGGTGGGCGGGACAACGGAAGTAACGCCGGCCATTGTTGTCGCCGATACGGTCGCCGAACCGGGCGACTTATCTCCGGCGGAGAGTGCCATGGTGAAGACTCGCGTTCCAACGGAGGGACCGTCACAAGCCGCCTACAGGCTGCAGTCCATTCTTCTTTTGGCAGCAGGGGCGTTAATAACTCTCGGCGTCCTGCAGTACCTGGGCCGCCCGACCCCCGCCCCTAGAGTGGACAGCTACGTGCAACTCACCAACGACTCCTACATCAAGGTGGTCCGAAATGGTCCATTCGAACGCCCGATATTTGCCGACGGATCGCGCGTGTATTTTTCCGTGATGTCGGGCGCGGCGACATCCGAAATCGCTCAGGTCTCAACCACTGGCGGGGAAACGTCACTCGTCCATTGCTCGCTGGCCTCCCCCATCCTCTTTGATTTGTCGCCCTCCCGTTCGAGGCTTCTATTAGGGAGCGGAGCCGGAATATCGGAAGTACCTGTCTGGATTCAGCCGCTTCCAACAGGATCGGCCCGCCGGATTTCCGATATCACGGCCTACGGTGCAAGCTGGTCGCCTGACCAGCAGCAACTGGCTTATGGGTCGGGGAACGGTTTATATATTGCGTCCAGCTCCGGTGCGAACCCT
>CBAAAA010000282.1:0-6504 GCA_964658695.1 uncultured Solirubrobacteraceae bacterium
ACACCTTCAGGTGGCCGTTGAGGGAAGCCTGCAAAGGCTGAAAGTTGACCGCATCGACGTATATCAGCTACACATCCCGGATCCGGCTGTTTCTTTCAACGCCTCGATGGAAACCCTGGCGAAGTTAAAAGAGCAGGGAAAGATCCGGCACGTGGGACTGTCCAATGTGACCCGGGAGCACGTGGAGCGCGCACGGAAGATTGTTCCGATCGTTTCTGTACAGAATCGCTACAGCTTTGCCGATCGCGAGTGGGATTATCTGTTGGACTACTGCGCGGCAAACGGGATTGCGTTCCTCCCTTGGGCCCCCTTGGCAGGCGGCCGTAAAGCGCACGAAGTGGTCGAAGCGGTCGCAGCCAAACTGGAGGCGACGCCGCAGCAGGTTGGGCTCGCATGGCTGCTGAAGCGATCACCGGTGGTTGTGCCCATTCCAGGCACCTCCTCGGTGAAACACCTGGAAGAAAATGTCGCCGCGGCCGGATTGACTCTGCCTGACGCTGAGTTCCAGAAATTGTCTGAAGTGGAAGCTCCTCCGGTCAGCTACCGCTAGTTTCGTTGATCTAACTTCCCGGCATAGCAAGGCGGACACGCCACTGCTTCCACGTCCAGCGTGCCGGGAAGAATAAGACAGCGAGCACAAGCAAAGCTGCTGGACCATACGAGACCAGCGCTTCGATTGCGCCAAACACCAGATCCAACAGGCGTTCATAGCCTTGTAGCGCCGCATTCCGCATACGAGTGAGAAACGAAGATCGGTTCCAATTGAGGGAAGCCTTGAATTCTTCCGAGATCGCCAGTTGAATCGAAGCGAGCGCGATTTGATTCGACAGCGCCTTCTGGTCTGCGGTAGTGACTTCAATTTCTCCCCGGGCCCGATCCACCGCTTCCTCGACCTGCAATACGTCGCCCAGTTTCCCATCGTGCTCCCGCAGCATTCGCAGCAGCCGTGTCTCGGTGGTCTGCAAATTCGACAGCCGGGCAGTCACATCGACGTACTGCTGAGTGACATCGTCACCCCGCTGCGATTCGGACTCCACGTGCCCAAGGTCTCTTAGTCTTCTCAATGCCGCATCCAGCCGGGCGGCGGGCACTCGAAGCGTTGCGCTCAGGGTTCGGGCTGCGCCGCTTGGAGTAGTCAAATCCAGCTGCGCGACATAGCCTTGGAACTCGGCCGCAATGCTCCCGACGTCAGCTTGATTGTGGCTGAAGTCCTTGCTTACCAGGGAGAGTTGGGCAGTTCGGACGATCAACGGGCCGGATTGCGCCATACCAGGGGATGGCGCGGAAGGGGGCGGTGGCGGAGCAGGGCTTTGGCTCATTACGCCACCAATTACGCCTCCCGTCTGCGCGCGAAAAGCCGGTTCCACCCTTTCCAACCTCATGCTGCCACTCGATGCCTGGGAGGATTGCAGCCGTGCCATTTGTCCGATTCGCTCTCCGTAGTTTTTGGCACGCTGGTCGTAGTCATTCTCTGACCGGGAAAAAAGCAGGATCACGAGCAGGACCATGACGGCGGCGGAGCTCAGAACCAGAAAGCGCGGCGATCTCCACAAGACTAGTTTCGGCTTCAATGCCGGTTTGACCGGGACTTGTGGTAATTCCGATGTGCTTGAATCCACCTGCCAATTCGATAAACTTTGCGATACCTGTTTGAAGTCTCCAGCGAGTTGCTGGCATTCTCGGCAGTGGTCTAAATGAATGGCAGCTACAAGCGCACGCTGTGGGCTTAAATCCCCATCTAGATACGCCATGATTTCTTCTTGAGAAAACGAGTGAATCGTAGTTGGCATTTATTGCAATCCCCCTGCCGCAAGCGGTTCGGAGTTCGGATCCAGGAAACGCTTCAGTGTCAGCCGAGCCCGGAAAAGGCGCGACCGTACGGTGTTGAGCGGCACATGTAGGAGCCCGGCGATCTCGGCGTAACTCAACTGTTCGTATTCGCGTAGCATGATAATCTCCCGGTCCGTCGCATCCAGTTTCTCGAGCGCCTGGCGTACCCAGAACTCGGCCTGCGGATGTTCGGAGACGGTTCCAGGAATCTTAGCAACGGGTTCTGCCTCCCGCTTTGCATTTCGGCGGCGCTCTCCCGCCAATAGCTTGAACGCGATGCCGTATAGATAGGTCCGAAACGGCGCTCGCGGCTGGTAGCGCTCCACGCCCCGCAGGACCGCCAGCCACAACTCCTGAGCTAAATCGTCCGCACGATCCCGGCTGGAAAGCCGGCGGCGAAAGAAACCATAGAGCGGTTCCCGGTAACGCGTGAACAACTCTTCCAACGAGTCCTGCGAACCGGCCTGGAACTGTAGCATGAGCACTTCGTCGCTGAGCATGAGCGCCTGTCTACTTGTGTAATGGCGCGAAGGCGACGAAAAGTTCCGGGCCTTACAAAGAATCTTCTTTTTCCTTCCGAGCGTGCAATATAGATAATGGATTGATGTTCGAAGATGCAATGGAGCGGCTTAAGGCCGGAGTTTCGAAGTTCCAGAATGAAGTCTTCCCGAGAGAACGGGAGCTTTTTCAGCGGCTTGCCACGAAGCAGCATCCGGAAATTCTGTTTCTAACATGCGCTGACTCACGTGTGAATCCAAACCTGATCACACAAACACAGCCTGGAGATCTTTTTATCTGCCGCAACATTGGCAACGTCGTCCCCCCGCATGGAACGCAAGACGGCAGCGTTGCCACAGTGATGGAGTATGCAATCGATGTATTGGGCGTCGAACACATCATCGTCTGCGGGCATTCGAACTGCGGCGCGATCAAGAGCCTGCTGGATCCGAACGACGATTCGCAGGTTCCGATGGTGACCGAGTGGCTGCGGTATGCGGAGGCCGCGCGCCGCGTTGCGACATCCATGCATCAGAGACAGTTGAGCGATGATCTGCTGCTTACCGCTACTGAACAGAACGTCATTGCGCAGCTGAATAATTTGCGGACCTACCCGGAGATTGCGGCGCGGCTATCGGCCAAGAAGCTGACACTGCACGGATGGTATTACGACATCGCAAGCGGTCGCATCGACGAATTTGACGCGGCAAGCGGGACCTTTGTGCCTTTGGTTAGCGGGAGCCAGGCTGCCGGGCACGCTTTATAACCGCCAATGGTGATTGCAACCACTCCTAACTGGACCCGTATCTTCAAGCAGATTGGACCGTCCCTGGTCTTCTTCGTGGTGATCGCTTCGGTCGCCGCCTTCGTGAACACATTGAACCACCCTTTCCAGAGCATTGCGGTTCCAGATCTTACGATCACCTTGCTGGGCGCAGCTTTGGGAATTCTACTCGGCTTCCGGACCAACTCGGCGTATGACAGGTGGTGGGAAGCGCGAAAACTGTGGGGCAGACTGGTGAATTCTTCCCGCAGCCTAGCGCGGCAGGCTATTACCTTCTCAGGCGTGAGCGAGACCTCTGTTCCCCGCGACGCAAATCCGTTGGCGAAGGAGTTGGTCTATTGGCAGATTGCTTACGTTCATGCCTTACGCTGTGCTCTCCGGAGACAGGAGCCGTGGGCCGACATTACCCCGTTTCTGGATTCAGCCTGGCTCACACGGATCAAGATCAGCGCCAACGTTCCACTCTCGATTCTGCAGCATATGGCGCATTTTGCCGCGGATGCCGCGAGGCGAGGCGTCATCACCGAGTGGCAACTACAACGAATCGACAGCACCTTCAGCGAGCTGAGCGACATTCAGGGCGGCTGCGAACGAATCAAGAACACGCCGCTCCCGCGACAGTACGATACCTATCCGGAACTCATCGTGAAGGCGTACTGTTTCCTTCTTCCGCTGGTGCTGGTTGACAGGCTGAAATACTTTACGCCCGTGATTACGCTGCTGATCGCGGCGGCTTTTCTTGCGCTCAATCGAATTGGAAAGAACCTGGAAGACCCGTTCGAGAACACGGTCTACGACACTCCGATGACCTCGCTGTCCCGCATCATTGAGATCAACTTGCGTCAGATGATTGGCGAGACTGAAGTGCCTCCGGCCATCTCACCCGTCAACGGCGTGTTGATGTAACCGATCAGGCCCGCTTCAGGTTGTCGATCAGATACTCGGTAGTTCGCAGCGAAAACGCGAGGATCGAAATCGTGGTCGTTTTATCAGTGCAGTTCGGAAATACGCTGGCGTCGCAGATGTAGAGATTCGGAACGTCGTGCGTTTGTCCGAAGCGATTGGTGACGAACCGTTTCGGATCGTTCCCCATGCGAAGCGTTCCTGTTTCATGCAGACTGGTACCGGGCATGTCGATCTCGCCAGCACCCAGGTACTCCGCTCCACTGGCATGCAGCAAATCCTCACAAGCCTGCTTCCCGTGCTCCCACATCAGCAGAGTGTTCTGGTCCCAGGCAAAGTGCAGGCGGGCCGCGGGGATGCCGAACACGTCTTTTACTTCGGGATCGATGTCCACATAATTTGCGTCGCTGCGTTGGGTTGGCGCCTGAATATAGAAGCTGACCGGCGTCGGATAGCGTCGCTTGATTTCGCGTTTAAACTCGCGGCCGAACCCTTCAATCTGATCGAAGTACGACGGAAATCCGCCGCAGCCACCATCCGGATACACCGAGTAACCACGAATAAATTTCTCTTGTTTGGGATCGTCAATGTTCTGCCAGCGCGGCATCCAGGCAATGGTGCTGGACGACACATTGTCCGGGAAACTCGGCTGGCCGAGCAGCTGCGGCAAATAACCTCGCGCCGTGGTGCCGTAAAGGTGATCGCACAGGTTGCGGCCGGCTTGTCCGCTGGAATTAGCGATGCCATCAGGCCATTTGCGTGACTTGGAGTTCAGCAGAATGCGTGCGGATTCAACGCACGAAGCCGCTACCACTACTGCCTTCGCGTAGACTTCCACTTCCTGGCGAGTCGTGCGGTCTATGTAAGCCACACCCGCTGCGAGACCGTTCTCATCCGTGAGAATATTCCTGGCGAGCGCATTCGTTCGGATCTCAAGATTCCCTGACTTTTCGGCGGCAGGCAGAAAAAACCAGGGCGTCGAAAAGAAGGATCCGGTGTCGCAGCCCTCGGTGCAGTTACCGCAATAGTGACAAGCCGGATGTCCATTGTGCGAGCGCGTCAGTTGCGCGATCCGATCCGGGAGATAAGGAATCCCGATCTTATTCCCGCCGCTTTGGAGAATGTAATCGATGCAGCGGAAGTTCATGGGCGGCAGGTAATCGCCGTCCGGATTACTGGGCCGATTTTGTACTGTGCTGGCGACGCCGATCATCTTTTCAGCGCGCGTATAGTAAGGGTCAATCTCGGCGTACGTGATGGGCCAATCGACATCGAAACCGTCACGGCTGGCCGCCTGAAAGTCGATTTCAGCAAAGCGCGCAGACGAGCGGCCCCAGAAATTAGTCTTGCCGCCGACAGCAAAACAGCGACGCCAAGTCCACTCGGTACCGGGAGCAGTGGTGAATGCAATCTCGTGTTCCCAAATGCCATCGGTGTACTCGTTGTCCATGTACCCGATGGAGGCCTTCGCCTTACTCGGCTCGTTGAAGCCACGGAATTTCATATCGAACGGCTGCTTATGATTTCGAAAGTCTTTCCTTGGATCCAGCCGGCGGCTTGCGTTCAGAGCGCAGACTTTCGCGCCAGCCTGGCACAAGGCGTGGATGGCCATTCCGCCGCCTGCACCGGTCCCGATCACGATGACGTCGTAAACCTGTTTCGGCATGCTTCCTAAATTCTTCCTGCAGTGAGATGGCGATGTTCCGGATCGTCTTTATGCGGGCATGCCGGGGATGCGGAATAGAGCCGCAAACCCGGTTCATCCAGCGCTTCCATGCCGGCACGGCTAGTGTAATATCCCATCACCGTGTACTCTCGCATCAGCTTGAAAAAATCCTGCCCTTGTACTTCTGTCGGTTTAAACTTCGACTGCAGCGCCAGCCGGCTTAGCAGCGCCTCCGCTTGCTCCGGAGTCAGCTCGGAAAACTGACCGTGATGATTTTCAAACGCAAATGCGTTCAGCCATGAGATACCAGTCCGAAAACGAAACTGAAAATCTGTATCCTCGTGCGCAATCATGAAGTCGATGAACTCGGCGACCCCCGCGTCGTGTGCTCCCGGCGTTTCGTCCTTCGGGATGATTAACTCGCTGATCTGATCGACGGTCTTATACTCTGCCCGCGTGAAGAACTGCGGCGTGTATTCAGCGGACTTGACTTGCTGTGGATGTTCAATCGGGTGATCGCCGTGCACGTGTTCCGCAGCGTAAGCCCAGCGGCTGAATCCAGGGAACTGTCCAACTGCCGCAACCTTTGCAAGCAACGCGAGAACCTGACGTCTGTCAGGAGACTGATTGGCCATCGACTCTACCTTATCTCGCCATGTTTGAGGCCGGGGAAGCCCGATTCCGATGCGGTGATCGCCGGCGCCCAGCGAAAGTCGCCTGGCGTGATACCCCGCGCTTCGGCCGTTCTATAAGCGAGCAGTTGTAGAGGCAGGATCTCGAAGATTGGCAGAAAGAGCTCCGGAATCTCGAGTGGCCAAGGGGT
>CBAAAA010000283.1:0-6504 GCA_964658695.1 uncultured Solirubrobacteraceae bacterium
GGGCCGGATTCCGGTGGCCGGAGAGACGGTGTCGGTGATGTATCGCCGGGTGGGACGTTTTGAAGAGGCGACTGGGGGGACGTTATTTCTTGATGAAATCGCGGAGCTGGCTCCGGTTCTGCAAGCCAAACTGTTGCGGGCGGTGCAGGAGCGGACGATCGAGCGGCTCGGTTCGAATGCAGCGATAAAGGTGGACCTCCGTCTGATTACGGCAACGTCCAAAAACCTGGAACAAGCGGTGGGTCGCGGGGACTTTCGAGAAGACCTCTACTACCGGCTGAACGTGGTGACGATCGCACTTCCGGCGCTTCGGGAACGTCGGCAGGATATTCCGGCACTGGTACAACACTTTCTTCAGCGCAGCGGTCAAGCGGTTTCGATTACACCGGGAGCGCTGGCCGCTTTGTGTGAGCACCACTGGCCGGGCAATGTGCGTGAGCTTGAAAACACCATCGCGCGGGCCCTGGTACTGGCGCGAGGCAGCGTAGTGGACCGGGCGGACATTCTACTGTTGGAGAGCCACAGCGCAGGGGCCGCCACGCACTGGACGCAGCTGGTGCCGCTTCAGAACGGCTGGAAAGAAAACGTCGAGGCATTGGAGCGGACGTTGGTGGAGCGCGCGATCAAAGCGGCGCAAGGAAATAAGTCCAAGGCTGCAGAGATGCTGGGCATACACCGGCGGTTGTTGTACGAGAAGATCTGGCAGTATGAATCCGAACGGCAAGAACCGTCGGCCGAAGCAGAATGAGCTTTTTTCGTTCGCCGAAGGCCGGAATGCGGACAACGCCGCCAGCTTGTGCGTTGAGCCCGCAGCGTGATCACGTGGCATTCGGCTTGCACTCAGGCTAGCGGAGAGCCATGGACGAGCGCAAGGGAACTGTGAGCTGGATGCATTTCGGTGATCTGCATTTGCGGGAACGGGACGATGAGAATTTTCTGGACTTCCTCGAATTGATTGATGAGGCGAACGAGAACCTGGCAGGGCATATCGACTTTGCCTTTCTGCCGGGCGACAACGCCGATGACGGCACGGACGCTCAATACGGTCTGGTGCGCGAAGGCCTGAAACGCCTGAAGCTGCCGGTTCACATTCTGACCGGTGATCACGATCGCAAAGCGGGAACGCTGGACTCGTTACAGCGCCACTTGGAACCGGAACTTTACCGGAGTGTGACGCTGCGGAACTTCCATCTGATTTTCTTAAATGCAATGGACGGCAGCGATCACAAGGCGTTTGACCTGGGCGAGGAGCAGATGGAATGGCTGAAAGCGGAGCTGGGGCGTGCAATCGATTCCAGGTTGCGCCCGATCGTTTTCGTGCACTTGTACCCGTCTGAGATGGTTACCAAAGGCCAGGAGTTCTCCAGGCTGATCCGCACGCATGGCGTGGAGGTGGTCGAGATGGGCCACACACACTACAACGAACTGGCAAACGACGGCCGGACGGTGTATGCGGCGACCAGATCGACGGGACAGATCGAAGAAGGCCCGCCGGGGTTTTCGCTTACAGTGATCGACGAGGATGTCATCAGCTGGAAGTTCAAGCAGCGCGGCACATGGCCGTTTGTGATGATTACCTCGCCCGCCGATCATCGGTTAATCACAGATCTGGACAGACAACGTCAGGTGGTCCGAGGACCTTCGAGCGTACGTGCGAGAGCGTGGGACGGGCGTGGGATTGCGTCTGTCACCTGCAGCATCGATGACAGCGCGCCGCGCGAGATGCAGCGCGTTGAGGATGGTTATTGGGAGCTTCACTGGAACGCAAGCGAGCTGAGTGATGGCTCGCATGGTCTTCGAGTGGAGGCTAAGACCAGCGACGGCGATAGCGCGGAGGATGAGATCACCATCCTGCTGGGCGAATCAGGCCTGAGTGCGCTTCCGTCGCGGCATGTCGTGGATTATGAGAATGCCCTCGGGCCTTGGCCGCAAAAGGGCATCTTGGGCACGCAGCTCGGTCCCAATGAAAACGGAATCAAAGGCCCCTGGCCGTCCTGGAGGGGAAGACCCTGCTGAACGGCGACTGGCATTCGATAGCCACCTGGATTCTGTCGCTCGGTTCCATTGCGCTGGTCTTGATTCGTCCCAAAGGATGGCCGGAGGCGATCTGGGCGGTTTCGGGCGCGGGCCTGCTGACGATCTTCGGCCTGATCTCACCGCACGCCGCGATCGGAGCGGTTGGCAAAGGCGTTGACGTGTACCTGTTTCTCACCGGCATGATGGTCATATCCGAGCTTGCCCGGCGCGAAGGAGTGTTTGACTGGGTCGCCGGCCATGCAGTAGGCGCGTCGAAGGGTTCCGCATCCAGGCTCTTCCTGCTAATCTACGGGGTCGGTACCGTGGTGACTGTCTTTCTCTCAAATGATGCGACCGCGGTTGTACTGACGCCTGCCGTTCTGGCGGCGGTGCGGGCCGCGGAAGCTGATCCATTGCCGTACCTGATGGTCTGCGCCTTCATTGCAAACGCGGCCAGTTTCCTCCTGCCGATCTCCAATCCCGCCAATCTGGTGGTCTACGGAGGGGGACAGATGCCGCCTTTGAAGGAGTGGCTGGCGACGTTCGGCCTGGCTTCTGTGGCATCGATCGGCCTCACCTTTCTGGTTCTTCGATGGGTGGCTGCCAAACGCCTCAAAGGAGAAGTGAAGGCCGATGCTGAGATATATCCGCTCTCGACCACCGGGAAGATTACGCTTGCCGGCATCGGTTTTCTTGCGGTGGTACTGATCGTCGCATCCGCTCTGAACAAGGATCTGGGTGCGCCGGCGTGCGTAGCCGGACTACTGGTGGCGGTCGCCATTTCCTTTCGGGCTTCGAGCACCTGGAAAGGGCTCGCAAAGGACATCTCCTGGAGCGTTTTGCCGCTGGTCGCCGGACTTTTCGTCATAGTTGAAGCCCTTAATCAAGCGGGAGCGTTAGCGGCGTCAGTTCATGCGCTCGAACGGTTGAAACATTGGGAGCCGCATGCAGCAGCTCTCAGTTCAGGCTTCGGAATCGCGATCATTTCGAATCTGATGAACAATCTGCCAAGCGGGCTGGTCAGTGCGGCGGCACTGAAGGCGGCGCATGTGCGCGGGCATCTCCGGGATGCGGTGCTGGTGGGGGTTGACCTGGGTCCGAACCTTTCGGTGACTGGGTCGCTGGCAACGATTCTGTGGCTGATTGCGATTCGACGGGAGAAGCTGGATGTTACGTTCTGGGATTTCCTGAAGTGGGGGGCGGTTGTGATGCCGCCGGCACTGCTACTAGCGATATTGGCGCTAGGTTAGTGGGTTACGGCTTGATCTCAATTGGGGTAGAAGCCGTCGGTATGTCTTGTTCTGCTTGCGTTAGATGGTTTTTGGCGTCCCAGTCAAAATTGTCTTGATTGATGGCTCGCAAACGGACATGGACGACGTAGTGTCCGGGAGACAGATCGTAAGAGTCGTTCAATTCGACGAAATTTCCATAGGATGAATTCACGGCAACCTTCAGTCTCAAGGTGCTAAAGAAAATGCGTCTTTGTTCGTGCAGAGCAAAAAGCCCCTTCGCCGTCATCGAAACGAGCTTGGCTTCCTGGTCTGTGAGAGTTAAATCATAGTCGTTAAGGGCGTTTGATTCCCATACCCAAGCATCGTGATCGCTCACGTTTTTCAGGAAAACGTAGATGACTTTTTCGGAATCGGGTTTATGAAACACCACGGGTTGCGGTTCGAAGCTGATGCGCCAGGAGGATGCAAATCTAAGCGCCGATTCCACATTCCGGCTACCAGTGACTAACACGCGGCCAAACACGTCGGCCTGGTCCGGCGTGAACCAGCTGAACTCACCCCGCAGCGTTGTAATCTTAATGCCACCAGGAGCGCTCTGCGAATTTACTTTCCCGATAAATATCCCGAATTGACAGCACCCGGGTTTCGTACGGCTGCATATGTAGCGTATCGCTCCAGACGATTCCATAGCCCCGAGGTTCAGGTTGAGAACCTGGGCGCCTGCGCTTGCGTTGAAAAGCACCAGGATCGAGTCCATTCCCGGTTCGACACTCCATGGGTGCCCGCCGCCATTGTTGGCGTGATGTGGAAATTTAGGCAGCGGCGTCAAGACGGCGTGGGTCGCCTTGTCTCGATCCGTCAAATTGACAATCACGTCACCGGGCGATCCGTCCTGGTCGACAAACAGAGTCTCGAGTCCGGTTCCCCTGGTGCTTTCCGCCGGAGCATCGAATCGTTTGATCTGAAAAGGTAGTAACGTGACTGTACCAAGCACCACAGGAGGTGTCATTGAATCGTCAAGCGCGGCGCGGACCGATGCTGTTCGCATGACACCGGTAAGATTCGCGAGCACCAGACCCGGAGTAAACACCGCGCCCGGAAGAGTGCTCAACGTTCCCACCGGAACACCGGCAAAGACTGCAATCGGTGATGTGGAGTCGGACTGATTGACGAAGATCGCACCGGTAAGGAGTGGCTTGGGGGTAAGCGTCCAGGGAGGAGTGCGGGTCAGGAACTGATCGTCTCTTCTTCGGTATCGTCACCTTTGGAATCACCCTGGGAGGAGCTGGATGTCACCTAAGGGGATTTCCTGGGGTGGGCGCCGCCGTGATGCCGCCGGCGCTGCTGCTTGCGATACTGGCGCTAGTTCAGCTTTGACCAATAGCCGATGCAATCCTTTCTGATCCTGGGCGGCGGTTACACGGGCGCACTTGTGGCGCGGTCTCTGGCGGCAGAGGGCCATCGAGTCACTTGCACAAACCGGCGTCCTGCTTCCATCCCCGGTGTGCGGTGTCTGGCGCTGGATGTGACGAACAGGCAGAGTATTGCGGACGCCGCCTTCCAGGTTGAAGCGGGAAGCAAGATTCTTTACTCTGTTCCGGGAGTTCAACCGCACGAGAGTCTGCTGCCTGTCATCCGATCCTGGCATCCACAGCGCATGGTTTACCTATCGACGACAGGCGTCTATGGCGCAACAGAATGGGTGGAAGAATCGACGCCTCCGAACCCGCAAGAGATGCGAGATGTCCTGCGACTCAGGACTGAGGAGATGCTGGCGGACGGTCCATGGTCGACTTTGGTGCTGCGTCCGGCGGGCATTTACGGCCCGGACCGGGGGGTCCATGTAGCAGTTCGGGACGACGATTACAGTCGAATTGGAACGTGGAACCGAATGGTCAGCCGGATTCATGTGGACGATCTCGCAAGTCACTGCAAGACAGCCCTGATGAATGAACTGCAAGGCCAGTATCCGGTGGCCGACGAAGAACCCTGCCGATCGATAGAAGTGGCGGCTTTCGCGGCGCAAATACTGGGGAAGACTCTTCCCGACTTGCCAGCTGGCGAGCTTGGGGGGAGGAGGGTGGATGGTTCTGCCGTTCGAACCCAATTGGGTTTGAATTTGCGTTTCAGGAGTTATCGGGACGGAGTGGCGGAAGCGCTTGGAAGATTAGAGCTCAGCTAGACAGTCGCGATCCACTTCGACAGAGATGGAACGCTGTAGTAAGGTAATCGAGACGATCATTCGCCAGTCGGTGCGTTTCTTCACTAAAAGCCCTTCGACACCCTCGAGAGGACCACCGGTGACGCGGACCCGTCGGCCTTCACGAAGGTAAGGGTGAGGCTGGACCGCCGCGCCCGATTCGACTAAGGCCTGGACCGCCTCGATCTCGGAATTATCGATGGGCACGGGAACATTGCCGAAGGCTACGAGAGACACCACTCCCGGAGTACTGACGACCGGCACCTTTTGACTGAGGTCGAAGCGGCAGAAGAGATAACCCGGAAAGAGCGGGAGCGTCGTTTCAACGATCCGGTCGGACCATTTGCGGCGGGTGCGATAGGTTGGGAGGTACTGTTCAAAGCCCTTGGCTTGCAAAACCGAGGCGGCGACCCTTTCATGGTTGGAACGGGTACGGATGCCGAACCAGGATAAAGCTGCGGATTGCGGATCGGTCAGTGCAGGTATAGGTTGTGAACTCATTGCTGTCAGGTAAACGCTGTCGGGTAAACCTCGGGGTCAAAGTCTAAAAACAAGACACCACCTGGGTCTTCTCGGACAGGTCCCTACATGCCTATCGCCGGGACCGAATCAACAGAGATCCTTACGGACTATTAGTACCACAAAAAGCCTTCTGAATCAATGAGCTTGGACTGATTGCGGTTATCCGCCGGCGGGCAAAGGATCAGAGACGACGGCCCAACAGCCGAGACCAGAATGAGAGAGGCTTTATGGCTGGAGGAAGTGATTCGCCGCGAATGATGGCGGCCGGATTTTCCAGGCAAAGTCGATCCGCCAGCAGCTGCCCATAGTGGCTCACAATGTGGTGATAAGCAGGCTGCAGGGTGGGTGGACGGTAAAAGAGATCATGGCCATCACTCGCAACGACATGGACCAGGCCATTCGCCAGGAGGCGCTGGGCGGAGGTTTTCGCACGAGAGCCGAATTGTCCCAGCAGAGACTGGCCGGTGATCTGACATAAGCATCCCCTGGCGACCCATTTCGCAAGTTCCCCGCTTCTGCGCTGCAAGGATGGAC
>CBAAAA010000284.1:0-6503 GCA_964658695.1 uncultured Solirubrobacteraceae bacterium
GGGGCAAGACGGGGAACGATTTCGCTTTGTGGCTGGAGCGGGCGGCCCGGGGGCGATCGTGGATGTGCTGGTTGGGCCTGATGAGCCAGTGGGGCGCGTGGCGCGGGGAAGCGTGCATCACATAGCGTGGCGCACGGCGGATGATGATCAGCAGGCGGAGTGGCTGAAAGAGTTGACCAAGCTGCGGTATAACGTGTCCCCGATTATGGACCGCAAGTATTTTCATTCGATCTACTTTCGGGAGCCCGGCGGGATTCTGTTTGAGATCGCTACCGATCAGCCGGGCTTTGCGGTAGATGAACCGGTAGAAACGTTAGGGTCGACGCTGGTTTTGCCGCCCTGGCTCGAGACGTCGCGGGCGCAGATTGAGAAGGTGCTGCCGCCGATTCGAATGTGGGGTCACGAGGGTGCGCCAGTGGGCTCGCAAGCGATTGCGACCAGACTTTGAGGTTAATCGGTTTTGAAGGACCGTTGCATGTGGCGCACACGTGATTTAGGTTAAGAGCATGTCGAGAATGATTCAGGTGCGGGATGTTCCCGACGAAGTGCATGGCATCCTGAAGGCACGTGCCGCTCGCGAGGGAATGAGACTTTCCGATTACCTCAAGCGCGAACTGGAGCGTACTGCTCGTCAGCCAAATTTAATCGAGTGGGTGGAGCGGGTACGCCAGATGAAACCGATTTTGTCGGGTGAGGGTAGTGCCGAGATTGTCCGTGGACTTCGCGATCGAAGATGATTGTGCTGGATGCTTCAGCGGTTGTGGAGATGTTACGGGGCGGGGCATTGGCAGGTTCCTTGTGGCGGTAACTTTTGCGGATCGGGGAGCCGGTAATTGTTCCCCATTTGCTCGACATCGAAGCGGTAAGCGCACTACGGCGTTTAGCATCTGGAGAGCGCATTGACTCGTACCGTGCTCAGCAGTTTATCGAAGCACTAGAACTGTTTCCGGCAAAGCGCTACGACCATACGCCCCTGCTTGGCCGGATATGAGGACTGAGGCACAACTTCACGGCATACGATGCGGCCTATATCTCGCTGGCCGAGGCGGCTGGCGCTGTGCTATTTACCTGGGATCAGAAACTCGCCAAGGGCCATCGCGCCCAGGTGAGAGTTTTTGTTTCTGGTTAGGACTCGCTTCCAAGGATGGATGAGTGGAAACGCTCCGCAAGCGCTCAGCGAACAATCTCAGCTACCATCAGGAGTTAGAAACTTACCTGGGCGATAGTTAGGAATTTCCTCACTAGGAAAAATGCTTGAATGACGGCGAGCTAGACCAACTTCCCGAGTTACTTTACTTTCTCCTGTTTGTAAATTTTAATCAAAGTCAATCTGAAGCTTCTTTAGCACTCCGTTAGTCCCATCAATGGCCAACGCACTGCACGCGAAGTAAGCATCGCCAAGTCGTTGCGATCTGGCAATTTTTACTGCGCCAGGTCGAACCCGGAAGGAAGAAATGGGAACAAATATGTCATTGAACCTTGTTAGAGCGGTTTTCGGTGCAGCTTTGCTGTTTTCTGGCGTCGGACTTCACGCACAGACTGCTCCAGACAATACGAGGGTCAACAAAGAGGATCAGAGCGCGAATGCGCCGAATGCTGACAGAGCAAAGAGCAACACCTCGGATACGCAGGTGATGGCGCATATCCGGCGTGATGTCGTAAAGGATAAGTCGCTTTCCACTTATGCACATAACGTGAAAATCGTTAGCAGTCACGGGAAAGTAACACTACGTGGACCGGTTCACACGGAGCAGGAGAAGCAAACTATTGAACAGTATGCAAAGAAGTATGCCGGTGACGAGAATGTAACTAGCGAAATCACGGTAAAGGGCGACGCGAAGTAAGTAGCTTGAGAATCTCAGAAAAGGACAAAATTGATATGGCAGGAAAGAATACAGCGGTGTACGGGCTTTATCGAGATCGCGCTTTGGCGGAAAGCGCAGTGGACCGGTTCCTCGCGGAAGGTTTTCGTAATGAGGATATCTCGGTGTTGCTGCAGGACAACGTGGGTACGAAGGATTTCGCTCACGAGAAGGAGACGAAAGCTCCCGAGGGAACGACCACCGGTGTCATCACGGGCGGCGCTATCGGCGGGACACTAGGATTGCTGGCCGGCATTGGGGCACTCGCGATCCCGGGCATTGGGCCTTTCATCGCGGCTGGTCCCATCATGGGAACGCTTGCGGGACTTGGCTCCGGCGGTTTGGTCGGCGGTGTTATCGGAGCCCTGGTTGGGATGGGCATTCCCGAATACGAAGCCAAGCGCTATGAAGGTCGAATCAAAGACGGCGGAATCCTGTTTTCCGTTCACTGCGACGGCGCCGACTGGGTGAAAAAGGCGAAAGCCCTGCTCAAGGAAACTGGGGCGGACGATATCTCCTCGAGCGGCGAAGCGTCGGCCGATTTCGCGGAATCCGACCAACCCGTGCGCCGCGGGACGACAGTAGTTTAGTAAAAACGTCAGAACCTTCTGCACTTTGACGAACAGCGTCGGCCAGGAGCCAGAGTGACTCTAATCTCCTGGCCGGCTTGAAAGCCTGAACAGATTTCGACCGGAAAGTTGGGCGCGCGGTTGGCCGAGACGGGCTTCTAACAAACTGCCGCTCAGCATCTATCGTGAATAGGGATTAGCGAGCCGATTTGGAGAATCGATTCACGAAGCGAGTGAGGAGACCAGATTTCGTAGAAGGTTGGGAAGCAATACCGCCCGACTTTCCTCTTGAGTCACGACCGGGTAAGGAGCTGCAAGCTTCATCAATTCGTCACGAACGGACGGCATCAGAGCAACACCCCGGTCCACATAAACGTATACTACGTTTTCAGAGGCACGGCTACTAACACCGTGAATACCGGCCTTTCCTACAAAGCGGGCCGAAACGTCGCGCTTCGCGTCTTGCAATGTTTTCACGACGTCCTCCGTTCTAGATCAAGATCCCAAGCGCGGCTTCGACATCATGGATGTGATTGGCCAATGAATAGTTGTCGCTAATGGCAAATAGAAGCCCAACGGCTCTTCGCGGAGATTGCTGGACTACAAGAGCGCCACTATCCCCGAGTACTGAAAACGGTCTCCGCCCCAATTTTTCGATCCTAATCTGATTAGTGAACAGAACCTTCGTCGCGGAGTTGCCATATTGACAGACCTCGTAGTCGGCGTCTATGGATGTAACCACGCCCCTGGTAAACCCACTCGCTCCACCGTGCTTAACCACATGCAAGCCATCGTGGGCGTTAGTTTTCCCATCGACCATCCCGACTTTATAGATTGTCCTCTCAGATTGTACGCCGGGGTTAAGCTCAGCCAAGGCTGCATCCACTTTGTTGGGTACTCCCTGCGAGGTACGTATCGGCACATGACGCGGGATTTTCGATATTTCATCGGTACTGTTGCAATCTCCATCACCTGCAGCAGGCTGAAAGACCGATTCGCCCGCTTGAGCATCGGCGAACCAGCCCAGAACGTGGGCATTGCTGAGCAGGAGTGCAGTCTTGCTTTCATCTAAGGGTCTACACAGACACGCGATCGTCCCGCGTTCGCCGTTGCGACACCCTACACTCACGCCAGCAAGGATCGGCCTGACTCGTCTCCTGCGTTTAGGATTGCAGCACCGCCTTATCCCAGACAGGAAGCTGTGGCAAAAATAAGCTCTCGGACTCTCCACGATATCAAGCGGGATTCCGTCGATTAACGGAGGGATGCGATCACTTAAGGTGAGAGCCCGAAGCGGAAGTTTGCGATGTACATACAGCCGCACGGCCAACTCCCGAGTTACAACACCACGAACCTTTCTTAGCCCCACACTGATGCCGTGGATATTCCCGACCAAATCCCGAACTATTGAAGTATGGCGGTTGCTCGATCGCCGACCGGCCGGCAGAGACACCTGTACTGGCTGGCGCGAGTACAGAACAGCTTGGGACAAAACCGTTTTTAGCTCCCTCAGGTCACTCGAGATCGCTCATCAGCTCCCTCCAAAAGTCGGAGCAGAGCGAAACCTGGATCAACCGAGGTCAAATTCTATGTGCAACTGGCTTTCAGCGCGGCGGTTCTGGCAGTAGCACTTTATATGATCGTCGTACAAACTTACGACGCCAAGGACAAGCAATGGGCTTGTGGCGCAGTTGGAACTGTTTTTGGATTCTGGTTCAAGCGTTGGGGTTATCAGCGTGCTCCCAAACTTTGTTGGCTCATCAGGGAGCATAGAACCGGAGCAGTTTGTTTTACTTAAAAGACATCCGCGCCGCAGGGGCAAAGCAGCTGAGACTGCAGGCCGAGGGGAACACATCGAGTCGATCCGAATAACTCAATGTGAGAATAGTTCCCTTCCACTAGACGAAGATGGGACCGGCGTGGAAATCGAAAAAATCCTTATTGGTTGCGGGGGCAAGATTTGAACTTGCGACCTTTGGGTTATGAGCCCAACGAGCTACCTGACTGCTCCACCCCGCATTTGCATCGTAACAATCATCAAGGCGTTTGGTCAACCGATCTTGTGCCTTGCACCGTCTTTTAAGCGCGATTTGGCGCGAAACGGGTAATTTCAACGGCCAGACAGCTTGAGGATCTAAAGTAGGAAGAGCAGCATTTACCGTTCCTCCTATGTCCACCGCACGCTCCGCGCCTCGGAGAAAAAGAATCAGCCGGCCGCGAAGCGCTCCGCAGGCTCTCCGGCTCGACTCGCCTGATCTTTATCTCAACCCGCATCTAAGCCTGCTGGCATTTCAGAGGCGGGTACTGGAGGAAGCCGAGGATCGGGAGACCCCGCTGCTGGAACGGATCAAATTCGTCTCGATTCTGGGCTCGAATATCGATGAGTTCTTTATGGTCCGGGTGGCGGGGCTGTGGCAGCAGATTGAGACCCGGACCACGGAAATCAGCATGGATGGCCGGTCGCCCGGGGAGCAACTGGAGCTGATCCGGCATGAAGTGACGGCCATTACCGGGGAGGTTTACGCGCTGTGGCGCGACGATCTGATGCCGGGGCTCGAACAGGCCGGGATCTATATCCTGGAGCTGGATCAGTTGAATGCGCAGCAGAAGAGCGCAATCGATGACTACTTCCGGCGCATTGTTTATCCGGTGCTGACACCACTGGCAGTGGATCAGGGCCGGCCATTTCCGCACATCTCGAACCTGAGCCTGAATGTGGCGGCAATTGTGAGCAATGGCGACGGCATAGAACGCTTCGCACGCATCAAGGTGCCTGATTCCCTTCCGCAACTGGTTCCGGTGCCGTCGCAGGCGGGCGAACTCGCATTTGTGTGGCTGGAGCAGGTGATTATCGCCTATCTGCGGCTGCTGTTTCCCGAGATGGAGATTCTGGGAGCGGAACTGTTCCACTTGACCCGCGATGCGGAGCTCGCAATTCAGGAATTGGAAACGGACGATCTCCTTGAGAGCGTACAGGAAGCGGTGTGGCGGCGGCGTTTTCGCGATGCGGTGCGTCTGCAAGTGAGTCCCGGCATGTCGCAAAAACTGATCGATGTTCTCACGACCAACCTGGAACTCGATCAGAATGACGTATACCGAATCGACGGTCCGATCGATCTGAGCCGGGTGCGTGCACTGCTGGCGATTGAACGGCCGGCGATGAAGGACAAGCCGTTCATTGCCTCCACGCCGGCGGCGTTCGCCAATACGTCGGGCCCCGAGATATTTGCCGCGATTCAGAAGACGGACATCCTGATTCACAATCCATTTGAGTCGTTTCAGCCTGTGGTGGATTTCCTGCGGGTGGCGGCGGAGGATCCCGAGGTGCTGGCGATCAAGATGACGCTGTACCGGGTGGGACGGAACTCGCCGATCGTGGAGGCGCTGCTGGATGCCGGGCAAAACGGGAAGCAGGTAGCCGTACTGGTGGAGTTGAAAGCGCGCTTCGATGAGGAGAGCAATATCGAGTGGGCGCAGAAGCTGGAGCGTGAGGGCGTGCATGTGGTGTACGGCCTGCCCGGGGTGAAGGTTCACTCGAAGATGGCGATGGTGGTGCGGCGCGAAGGCGACAGCATCAAGCGCTACGTGCATCTGGGCACGGGTAACTATAATCCGGTGACGGCGCGCCTGTACACGGATCTTGGGATGTTCACCTCGAACGAGGAGATTGGCGCCGACGTCAGTGACCTGTTCAATCATTTGACGGGATATTCAGCAAAGAAATCGTACCGGAAACTGCTGGTGGCGCCGCACAGCATGCGAAGCGGCCTGGAGCGGTTGATCCGAAACGAAATCGAGCGTCATAAAGCGCACGGCGACGGGCACCTGATCTTCAAGATGAACGCGCTGGAAGACCCCGGGATGATTCGTATACTCTATGAGGCGTCACAGGCGGGAGTGAAGATCGACCTGGTGATCCGCGGGGTCTGTTCGCTGCGTCCGGGGCTGCCAGGAGTGAGCGACACGATCGAAGTTCGCAGCATTATCGGCCGCTTCCTGGAACACAGCCGCATTTTCTACTTCAATAACGGCGGCGAGGAGCTCGTGTATGTTGGCAGTGCCGATCTGATGC
>CBAAAA010000285.1:0-6503 GCA_964658695.1 uncultured Solirubrobacteraceae bacterium
CGTGACCAACGCCCGATTGCGCCCAGACAATCGCGTCTTTGTGGATGGTCAGGTGACCGGACGATCCCGTCTGCCCCGCCATGATGACGTTCTCTTCAAGCACCGTGCTGCCTGCAAGCCCGGTCTGCGCGCAGATGATATTGTCCTCACCGACGGTACAGCCATGCCCGATCTGACAGAGACTGTCGATCTTCGCGCCGCGCTTCACCCGGGTCTCCGTCAGTGAGCCTCGATCGATAGACGTGAGCGTCTGGATCTCCACGTCGTCCTCAATCACCGCGCTGCCGGACTGCACAATCTTATGCTGCCGGCCATCGTTGCCTTTCGCAAAGCCAAAACCGTCGCCCCCGATGACGACTCCGTTATGAAGGGTCACCCTGTTCCCGATCGTCGAGAATTCGCGAACCGACACGTGTGAATGGGCCGTAAAGTCATCACCGATGGCGCACCCATCATAGATCACAACGTGAGGGTAGAGGACTGCGTTCTTTCCGATCCGGGTATTCTCACCAACCACCGCAAAAGCGCCGACCGATGCGTCCTCTCCAATCCGGGCGCTCGGAGAGATGCAAGCGCTTTCATGGATTCCGGCCGGCGGTTTTGGCGGACGATAAAAGAGGGCCAGGGCGCGAGAAAAATCATGGTAAGGATTGCTTGAGATGAGAGTGGCGGCAACCCCCTCGATCTCCTTGGCAGCGATGATTGCAGAAGCCCGGCTGTCCTTCGCTTTCGGTGCGTACTTTAGATTCGAAAGAAAGGTGATCTCCCCAGGTCCCGCCTTCTCAATGGTCGCTACAGCATGGATCTGGACGTCCGGGTCACCTTCTAATGTGCACCCCAGCAACTCGGCAAGCTGACCCAGCTTGTACGACGGCAATGCCTGCATATGTTGCCATCTTAGCCTTCGTTCCAGTCTCAGCCGAGCTCCGGTCTTATCCGAGCTCTACCTTCGCATGCTGGCCAAGTTTACTTGCATCCTTCGATACATAAGCCTTTGCGAAATTGATGAGCCGTCCGATCCCGGAGCTGGGCGAGTCCCAATATTCAGCTCGGTGAACCGAGACTTTGAGCAGCGCAATCTCCGGATCTTCCAGACCTTGCGGAAAGAACGTCTTGTACAGCGGCTTCCACAGTTCCTCCATCTTTGCCCGATCACGTGTTAAGCTCGCGGTCCCGGAGGTAGACACGTACTTGTTATGCTCCGGGTCGGCGAAGCTGACATTGACCTCGTGGTGCTTGTTTGTCTCCGAGACTTTTGGCGCATCACCGCGTGTGAAGAACCACAGATCGCCATCAAACTCTACTTCCTGAGTCGTCATTGGCCGGCTGTGCAAGGAACCATCTTCTTCTACCGTGGTCAGCATGGCAAACTTGATGCCTTTAATCAGCTCTGCAAGTCTTTTGATCTCGCTATCGTGATTCGATTCGGACATTTCTTTTCTCCGGTTATGGGACTCACGAACAGCGATGCGGTTTCGCATCGTGACTGCCAAACTACTTACGGCGTGCGCGAGCGCGCGATTTCCGGCGTCTCCTCTACCGGCGCGCGCAATTCGCGTTCCGGTTCGAGATAGGCGTGTGTCAGATCCCGTTTCAGAATTCGCAGCGCCTCGTCCGGAGTGTCTGCAAACTGAAACAACTTCATGTCCGAATCTGAGATGACGCCATGTCTTAAAAGGGCTTCGAAATTAAGGACTTCGTTCCAGAATTCAGACCCGTAAAGCACGATCACGATCTTGCTTTCGAGCTTTCGAGTCTGGGCTAAAGTAAGTATCTCGGTCATCTCGTCCAGTGTTCCAAACCCGCCCGGAAAAACAACCAGCGCTTTGGCCAGGTAGGCGAACCAGAATTTCCGCATGAAGAAATAGTGGAATTCGAAGCAGAGCTCCGGCGTGATATAGGGGTTCGGCCGCTGTTCAAACGGCAGTCCGATGTTTAGACCGATGGTCTTCCCACCGGCTTCGAACGCACCGCGATTCGCGGCCTCCATGATCCCTGGTCCGCCTCCGGAGCAGACCACAAATCGGTGGTGTTTTTCGGGTTCCGAGAGCGTGTTCGCCCAGGTCGTAACCATTCCGGCCAGCTGCCGGGCTTCGGCGTAGTACCGGGACAGGGGTCCGTCTTCCCTGATGCGCGCTGATCCAAAAAATACCACGGTGTCCTGGACCTTCTCGTCATGGAAGTGCGAAAGCGGCCACAGATATTCCGAAAGGAAGCGCAGCGGCCTTGACTCAGGACTCTGCAGGAATGCTTCTTCGCGATAGGCGAGCGGACGTCTGCAGTCCTCACCTTCACTTGGCGGCGCGATGCTCTTGTCGTCGGACTTCAAACCTGATTGTCTCACCGGCGACTGTCGCATCGGAGCCGCCGACCGGGGTGTGGGCGTATGCGAAGGCCATTGCTAAAATTCGGCCATGCCGTGTCGCAACGTTTTCACAGTCCTTGAGGAAACCACACAGAAGTATCCGGGCGCGAAAGCGCTTCATCAGCCCTCGGGATCGAAGGCCGGCGGCGGCTACCGCACTTACACCTGGACGGACTGGCTCGAAGCGTCCCGCGAGATTGCACTGGGCCTCCGTGCTATCGGTCTCACGAAAAGCGAGATCGTCAGCGTACTCAGTGAAACCCGGGCCGAGTTTTACTTCGTGGATATAGGAGTCATCGGCGCCGGCGCTGTTTCAGCGGCGCTGTACACAGCCTATCCGGTGCCAGACCTGGCGCGCGACATCAAGCGTGCGGGCTGTCGCTTTCTGTTCGTGGAAGATTCGAAATCGCTGGATGCTTTAACTTCCGCTGTGGACGCCGCTGGAGACGCAATGCCTGAACACGTCGTGCTGATGACAGGCGAGCGTTCCGGCGTGCTCTCACTCGACGCTTTGCGAGACCTCGGGCGCAAACTGGAGGCAAACGAACCAGCGGTGTTCCAAAGGATTCAGGATGAGATCTCGCCTCAGGACCCCGCGATTCTTTACCTGACCTCCGGCGCTACCGGACAGCCGAAGATGGGCCTGACCAGTCACGCGGCAATTCTGGCAAACATTGACATGGGTCCCGAGGTCTTGCCGATCACTCCCAACGACAGTACCCTCGTGTTCCTGCCGTCCGCCCACATTGCGCAGCGTATCGTGCTCGAACTGGTACCGATGCGAATGGGAACGCCAGTCTGGTTTTCCGAGAGTCTGGCGAAGCTGCCCAACGAGTTGCGCAATATTCGTCCGACTGTTTTCCTCGCTCCGCCACGGGTTTGGGAGCGCATGTACGCGACGATCCAGACCGAACTGCGGAAGCGTCCTCGAGCGGCGCGCAAACTCTTCTACGGAGCTCTCGGTCTGGGGGTGAGGGCGGCTCAGTACCGTCAGGCGGGAAAGCCAGTTCCGCTTTGGATGGCCCGGCTGTTGAAATTCGCCGACAAGCTGGCGTTCTCCACCGTGCGCAATCGGCTCGGTGGACGCATTCGTATTGCGGCCTCGGGGGCTGCTCCACTGGGACGGGACTTGGCTGACTTCTATGCCGGGATTGGAATGCCGCTGGTAGAGGGCTACGGTTTGACGGAGGCCGGCATTATTTGCTTCAATCCTCTGGCGAATCCGAGATCGGGAAGTATCGGCAAAGTGCTTCCTGGCATTTCGCTGCGTTTGGCCGAGGATGGCGAGTTGCAGGTGCTCACGCCTTGCATCTTCTCAGGCTATTACCAGGACGAAGCGGCAACTGCCTCGGTCATGACCCCGGACGGCTGGTTTTCGACCGGCGACATCGCCGAAGAGGATGACGAGGGCTACTGGTACATTACTGGCCGCAAGAAAGAGTTGATCGTGTCCTCCAACGGGAAGAAAATCTACCCGGCTCGTATCGAGAATCTATTCAAGCTGGAGCCGATGGTCAACCAGGTCGTTCTGATCGGAGACAAGAAGCCTTACGTCACAGCACTTCTCACGCTCAATATGAACCAGTTGCAGGGGATAAAGGGGCTCGCTCATTTGGAATCCCAAAGTCCCGCCACTCTGGTCCAAGCCGAACCCGTTGCCAAGGAGGTTCAGAGCGCGGTCTCGCGGGTAAACCGCCAGCTTGCCGATTTTGAACGGATCAGACGCTTCAAAGTTCTCGAGAGGGATTTTTCGATAGAGGCTGGAGAACTGACTCCAACGATGAAGGTTCGACGTTCTCGAGTACTGGAGAATTACGCGTCAACTGTTTCTGAGCTTTACCTAGGGCGAGAAGAGATGACGTGAAGCGATTGGCTTCGAGGGCATCTATCGGCTTCTCCGATGCACTCCACCGGGCCGGATGTGCTGCGGTTTTCTCTTCATCTTCTCCGTGGAGGAAATGTGCCGGATCGGTCTCCATGCGGCGAACTCCGACCTGGGCCTCTCTCACGCCGACGATTGCGACCGTGATAAAGCCAATCATCAAGACTGCTGCTATGGTTATAAACATTCTGCCCTCGACTCTGGTGCGCCCTCAGCGCCACCACTTGGAATTCGGACAACCGATAAAGGGTAGTGAGACAATTGAGAAATTCTCATCGTAAATGACCGTTTTCTCCAAACCTTTTGAACTTTTTCCGCTTTTCCGCGAACGTGTCTGGGGCAGAAGCTCTCTGGCTCCTTTTTTCCCTGCTCGCCCTGATAATGAACTTATCGGCGAAGTCTGGTTTACTTCTGAAGAAAATCGCACCTCGCTCGGAAAAACTTTGGGTGCTGTGCTGTTGGACAATCCCGAGCTCTTGGGTTCGGGAGCAGATCGTGGTCATCCGGGCATCTGCCCTATCCTGGTAAAGCTATTGTTTACTACCGAGCGTCTCTCGGTTCAGGTACATCCCGACGACGAATACGCACAAATGCACCATGGAAGCCTTGGAAAGACCGAGGCTTGGTATGTGCTCGATGCGGAGCAGGCCGGTGAAGTGGCCGTTGGCTTCAAAAAGCCCTTGAATGCCGCAAAACTCGTGGAAGCTGCCCAGACTGGAGAAATCGTCGATTTACTCGACTGGAGAAAGGTGAGGAAGGGGGACACGGTTTTCACGCCGGCAGGTACCGTCCACGCGATTGGCGCGGGCGTCACCATTTGCGAAATCCAGGAGAACTCTGACATCACCTATCGCCTGTATGACTATGGGCGTCCGCGGGAACTGCATCTTGAGCACGGAGCAAAGGTCTCCAAGCTCTCACCACATACCGAAGATGCTGTCCCGGCGCCACTTGCTCCGGGAAGAGATGAGTTAGCGGCGTGCTCCTACTTCCGTATTGAGCGCATTCGCCCGACAGAGGCATTCCTGATTCCCTCGGATATTCCGTTCTATACACTTGCGATTTGCCTGAGCGGATCTGGCGAACTGGACGGCAATAAAGCCCGCGCTGGGCAGGCTTGGTTTGTACCTGCGGCATCTGGCATTGTCAAAGTGAAAGCTCCAGGTTCAGAGTGGATCCTTACCTATGCTTCAGATACGCCCATAGCTGGCCTGAGTGTTAGCTAGCATACTAAATGCACAGATTGGCTTCGAACGGTAAATTCCCCAACTTACTGTGGCCGGGTCACGAAGGCCTGAAGCAGAATCAACACCTTAGTGGCAGTCGGTACGTTGATCCGGCGGCTCAAAACCGAGAAATGAGACTTCTCCAGGTTCGATAAAAGTCCCATATAGATCTTCCTCAACGCCCAGAGTGAAGTACGGCTTTTAGCGTCGATCAGCTTCGAAAGGGGTGCCGATTCCTCATAGAAGGCCCGCGCGCGCTGCGCTTGGAATTTCATGAATTCCCGGAAAGGTTCGGTCTCGCTGCCTGACTCAAGCTGCTGGCGTGAGATGCCGAAACGAGCCAGATCTTCAGCGGGCAAGTACACCCGCCCGAGTTGTGCATCTTCGCGAACGTCGCGCAGGATATTGGTTAGCTGAAAGGCGATTCCGCATTTCTCAGCAAGCAACAGCGCCCGTGGTGAGTTAAAGCCGAAGATGTGAATGATGGTCAGCCCGACCACCGAGGCGACCTGATAGCAGTATTTGTACAGCTCGGCGAAGGTCGCAATTTCCCGCGGCTCCAGATCGCTGGTGATGCCGTCGATCATCTCGTGAAAGAACCGGTGTGGAATTGCATAGCGTTTCACCGTATCGTGGAAAGCGGGCCAAATTGGGCTGCCTGCAACTTCACCGTTGAGGGCATGTTCTGTCTGAACGCGCCAGCGGGCAATCGACTCATAAAGTTTTGATTTTCCCTCGACTGCGGGCTCGTCGCTGAGATCATCGCATTTCCGCATAAATGCGTAAACGGCGCACATGGCGTCTCGCTGGGGCTTCTCAAGCAAAAGAAACGAGTAGTAGAAATTCTTAGCGCGCTTGCGAGCGATGTCGCGGCAATAGCGGTAGGAGTCCTCAAGCGAGGATAGCCTTAGCGCGGGAGCAATCGCGGTAGACATCGAAGCATCAGGGCGACCCTCTCCGCCTTCGTCACCCGGGGGCGCCGTTTCAGAACGTCGTAGCCTTGTGCTCTGATTTTATCCAGAACCTTCAT
>CBAAAA010000286.1:0-6503 GCA_964658695.1 uncultured Solirubrobacteraceae bacterium
TCGCCGTCGATACCGGTTTGTCCTTTTCACTTGTTTCACGGCAGACCGCTTGCTGGCTCATAAGAACAGTCGCGCCCGGAGTAAACTTCGGATTCGGTATTGTCACCTCGGCAGATTGAGCTGCGAATTGCTGAGACATTCGAAAGAAAGCAAATCCCGTCACCAGGGTCGCGAACAGCGCAATAATCGGCGCCGCTGCCCAACTCGGCCGCCACGACATAAGAGCAATCGATCGTGGGGAACACTGCTTGCTGCTGCTCTCGACAAGCCCGGCCAATCGCGCTTTCAGCAAAGCACGCGGGCCATCGCCGGGAGGAACGTGACCGTCGACGTTTTCCCGCTGGAAACGCACGAACTCGCCAATTGCGGACTCCAGTTCCTGGCTTCGCGCGCGGCATGACCAGCAGGCTTCCAGATGCGATTCCACCCGCCTTGAATCGCGGGCGGAGAGCTCGCCGTCGACGGCCATAAGCAATTCTTCCTCAGATGGGTGAAAATCTCGATACATGCAAATCACCTTTCTGTAGCTCGGGAAATCAGCGCCAACGATCGCTGCAACGATAACGAAACTTTCCCTAACGAGACTCCGAGGACTTCCGCGATCTCCCGATAGCGCAGTCCTTCTGCTCGCAGCTGAAGACAACAACGATGCTGTTCCGGCAATGCCCGGACCACTGACTCTAAACGGGTCTGTGTCCTGCTCAGCGAGAGTTGATCCTCCGGATTCAGTGCCGGATCGACAGCCAGTTCCTCCGTAACAGCAAGCGAACCGTTTTTTTTATTCTCTTTGCGTGAACGTATCCTCGCCTTCAATGCAAGATGGTGCGCGGCCCGGAACAACCACGCGCGCGGGTTCCTGATCGACCGTCCCCGCTGCCACTGTTGAAACAAGTCAATGAAAACTTCTTGGATCACGTCTTCTGAATCATGCAGAGAAAGTGGAAAACCCGACAAGTAGCGGAGTAGCGGAACGCGTATTTCGTCGAAGAGCCGCACCGCCGTCGGCTCAAGAGCCGACGGGCCGGCCTGTCCTCTCTGGTCCACGAGAATGTCAAAGACGGGTATCGATTTGGGCTGCGAATCTGGCATCTGAACGTCAGCGTTCCATCGTGTCTCCTATGGTCTATAGGGAGCAAAAAACCATCTTGTTCAGCTTTTTTTCCCTGATAAACTCTAGCCTACTATTTAGTCTGTGTAACGCCAACTCTCGTTCTCTATCGCACTTCCTCGACCCATTCATTTCTGGCGGCCGATGGTATCCGTGACCGCTTAGCCCGCATCGACCTTCGGAGCATCTCCGGCAAATCCTGCCGTTGAGCACCCGTATCGTTGATGACTCTCAAAAGGTTCGCCCACATGTCGATTGATGGCATGCCGGCCCGCCCCGACCCTTCGTTCACATACACGCGCTCGCGAGGCCCATAAGGACGCTCCGAAGCAATGAAGGCAGGAGAGTCGCGCTTGTGAATATGCTTTCCATTCTCACGCTCTCTGCGATCATTGAAACCATATACGCGTGAGTCATCATCTCGAAGTCGTGGTTCGACCCGTCTCAGTGGCCGATGCCGCTCCAGCCGCCGATCTCAGTACCGAGCTTGGATACCCAGTCGGAGTAGAGACCATGAAGAATCGGCTGGGCGAAATTGTGATGGCCGGCGATCATTCCGTATTAGGCGCGTATGTACAAGGCCGTCTCGTCGGCTGGATCGATGTGGGCATTGTGCAGCACTTAGTGTCCGGTAAATACGGGGAAATTGGTGGGCTAATCGTTTCCGCCAAACATCAGGGCCGCGGTATTGGCACAGCCTTGGTCAAAGCCGCGGAGCAATGGGTCTTAGCAAGTGACGTTCAGACGATACTGGTGCGCTCTCGAGTCATCCGGGAGGCAGCGCACGCGTTCTATGTCGGTCAGGATTTCACGCGAATCAAAACCTCGGCGGTATTCAGCAAATCACTTCTGACGGAATAGAGAACGGAGTGGATACCTGACTGTGATGTGTGTCCGAGACCGGAAGCGATCCTGACTTGCACTCACGGAGCGAGTTCGGCTCGGAGCCACGCGCGGGCCATCATCCAGTCGCGCATCACGCTTGCGCTGAAATCGCCAGCACTTCCGCCGTCTCATCTACGCTAAGCCCGCCAAAGAACCGAACTCGACCACCTTCGCCTTGCGTGGGTCGATCTTGTACGGATCCGCACATTCACAGACGGAACGGACCTCTACCAGGACCAGTTCGCGGTGGAGCGCGGGCTCGGCAGGTCACCCTGGACGCTTCTTCACTTAGCTTATGAGCAGACGGGAACCGGCTCTGGCAGCCTGTTGTATTGCTGCACGGGTTTCCCTACGATGTGCGTCAATACGACGCGGTGCGCGATCGAGATTCATTTCCAGCAGGATGCGGAAAAGGTAAGACGAACGGTCACGTCATGGCCCAGTATGCGTGATCCAAACCGCATTAGAAAGAGCGGTTCACAAGCCGCTTACTTATAACGGCTCAATCACTAATTGTAGGTTCGATTCCTAACGCGCTCACCAACCTACTTACAGACGTGACTCATCATCCGTGTATTCTTCATTGACGAAGCGGCGAGAGGAGCGGCCATCTGCTCCAGTAATCTGAGAACATGCCGAGAGCAGAGACGATGCCCGAAAGGGAAGACCGGGCGGGCACGAAGGTGCTGCTCCTAATTGCCATCTTCAAGCTCGTCAAGGGCTTTGGTTTACTGGCACTTGGCTTTGGAACGCTGCACCTGCTCCATCGGGATTTGGAGCAGACGATGACGCATTGGGACAATGTCCTACGGATCGACCCGGACAACCGATTTATCCATCGAATCCTAAGCCGAGTTCTCGGGGTAAGCCCCGGGCAACTGCGTGAGTTGAGCGCCGGGACATTCCTCTATGCGGGGCTGTTCCTGACTGAGGGGACTGGGCTTCTGCTTCGAAAGCGTTGGGCCGAATACTTCACCATTATCACGACGGGCAGCCTGATCCCACTCGAAGTATACGAGTTGATTAAACGTTTCGATGCAACGCGAATACTGGTCCTGATCCTCAACGCCGTAATCGTCTGGTACCTGGTGGTTCGAGTTCGGCGAACCCGAACTGGCAAGGGCAGGCAAGGCACTTAAACGGTTGTCCTGGAGGATTCTTCGTTTCCGAAAAACTTACTGGAGAAGTTCAGCCAGATGTGTTTCCCCACCGCGAAGTACTCGTCCACATCGGCTGGTTTCTCGAAGTACCCGTCCGCGGCCACGGCCTTGGTTCGCATGACATCTTCCGGAGATGAACTTAGCACTACGACAGCGAGATTGCGCAGCCTGTCTGTTTGCCGGATGAAGGCGAGTACTTCGGGACCGTCCACACGTTTGAGATTGAGATCAAGGATCACCAGATCCGGAAGCGGTTCGTTCTCATAGGGGCCACTTTGCCGCAGCATCGCCAGAGCGGGTTCGCCATCTTCCACAAAGACCGGTTCTCCTAAAAATCCGCCTCGCTTCAACGCCAGCTTGATCAGATAGGCGTCCATCGGGTTATCTTCCACAACAAGAACCCGAGGTACACGTTGACAAGCTTGCGCACCCATAATTGTTCATCAACCTGCAAAGCCGAAGGCAGGCGGTCTTGAATATCCTCGTAATACCCGGATCAGTGCTCTCGTGCGCTGGTTTCGTATTTGGTTTTGTGCTGAACAGCACCGGTCCCGAGAAGAAAAAAACCACACTCGCGCGAGTGGGCAATCGTTCCATATCGCCAAACGCAAGTACCGAGGGACAACTCTCATTCAGAGCAGTTCTCCGGGGCTCTGCCAATCAGCAGCTACAGGTTCAGTATACCCGTGCTTTGAATTGAATATGCTTTAAAGCAGAAGTGTATTTAGCAGACATGCCAGGCAAGTGAATCAATTTTCGAAGATGAGTAACACACCAAAGCAATCTTCTCTCTGGGCGCGACTGGCCTTTGTGCCGCAGCAGCTTAAGTTCGGAACAAGCGGCCGCCGGGGCTTAGTAGCCGACCTAAGCCAGCTCGAAGTGTATACGAACGTACTGGGCGAGTTGATGTATCTGCAAACGCTGGCGCGAGGTGCGGGCGGCATCCGGAGCGGAGACCAATTCTATGTAGGGACGGATCTGCGGCCAAGCTCAACACGCTTTGTAACGGAACAGCAGGGCCGGGGAGAAATGGTTCAGGCTGTCCTGCAAGCGGTGGCGGACGCGGGCATGCTCCCGGTATTCTTGGGCGCAATCCCCACGCCCGCGCTCACCTTTTATGCACTTGAGCGGCAATGTGGAAGCATTATGGTTACCGGCAGCCACATCCCGTTTGATCGCAACGGCTATAAGACAAACACGTCCGCCGGAGAACTGCTGAAGGAGCATGAGGAGCCAATTGCGGCCATGGTGGCCCGGGCCAGAGAGCAGGTGTATGGAACCCCGTTCGATACTTCGCTGTTCGATGAAAACGGGCGTTTCAAAGACGGTCACCGCGAACTGCCGGGGCAGCAAGAAGACGCGGCGGACGCTTACATTTCCCGGTATACGAGCTTTTTTGGGACAAACGGCTTGCGCGGCACTCGGATCCTCGTTTATCAGCATTCGGCAGTGGGACGGGACATCCTGCTGCAGATCCTCGACGCCATGGGAGCGGACGCAATCGCAGGCGGACGCAGCGAGCAATTCGTTCCGATTGACACCGAGAATATCGATGCCGGCCAGTTAGATCTGATCCAGTCGCTCGCCGATGATGTTACTGCGCGGCATGGTCCTTTGGACGCCGTTATTTCGGTGGATGGAGATAGCGATCGCCCGTTAATCCTCGGGGTCGAGCCCGGTAGCGGGAAGGTTCACTTCTACGCTGGGGATTTGGTCGGGATGGTTGTTGCGGAGTATCTGGGTGCCGATTCTGTGGTGGTCCCGATCAGCTGCAACGATGCGATTGACCGGGGCCTCTTGGCCGCTAAGCTGGAGAGCAAGACACGCATCGGTTCGCCGTTCGTCATTGCGGGGATCGAGGCAGCTAAAGCAAAAGGAAAACAGGCAGTCTGTGGGTGGGAGGCAAATGGCGGGTTTCTGCTGGGATCCGATCTGCAGCGCGGAGATCGGGTGTTGCGCGCCCTGCCGACACGCGACGCTGTTCTGCCAATTTTAGGCACGCTGCTGAGCGCAAGAGAAAAGGGGCTGACTCTACCGGAACTCTTCGCCCGTCTTCCAAAGCGCTTCAGCCGGGCCGCCCTGCTCAAAAATTTCCCGCGCCCGATGGCAGCCCGGATCGTGTCAAGATTTTCGCCATCCGACCCTAATTTGAAGCAGCTTGACTTCAGGGATGATAAACCGGACAGTGAAGCCGCACAGCTTCGCGAGCAGCTGAGTGCCTTCTTCCCCCATGAGCAAGGTTTCGGCAACATTGAAAAAGTAAACTACCTTGATGGTGTGAGGATCACCTTTGATAATGGAGACGTAGTCCATATCCGCCCCTCCGGGAATGCCGACGAGCTCAGGGCGTATGCCGTAGCAGACTCACAAGAGCGGGCTGGAGAGATCATCACTCAGGCGGTTTCTGAACCCTCCGGCATTCTTCGCCAGCTCGAGCGTTCGGTCATTGGATAAACAACAGCAATCCACCACTCCGTCTGAACCGACACGCATTTTGCTGGTGGAAGACAACCCGTTGGATGTGCGAATGGTGAACCTAGCGCTTGAAGAAGAGAAGTCCGGAAACACGCGGGCCGCTGTCGCAGAGGATCGTGAAGAGCCCGTTCACTTCTGCTGGAGACAACTTCGCAAGCTGTCTGAACGACGGTGATCGAAAACGGCAAGGCATCCCTGGTTAAAGCTCGACCCGCCACGTCAGTTGGCCGTCATTCATGCGCCGGTCCGCCTTGCCTGCATCGCTGCTGGAAGCCAGTTCCACACGCGAGACTTACACAACCATGTAGCCGGGGCGCTGGGTGTAACCACAGACCAATACACACTTGGGTCCGCGCAAGACATGCAAAGTTGTGCGCCAAGGGTTTCGTCAAGAAGGTGAACGCTCACGCCGATACGGGCTGACACGCCAAGGCTACTCTATCTGCGTGGTCTTTTTGAACCTCTTCGAGCGGGTCTATGCACCGCTCACGGCTGGGTTGCTTCAAACCGTCCCCGGCGACACCAAGTTTAGTTGCAACGCCAATCTCAACTTGACCAGCTCTACCAGCGCGTCCGTGATGAGTTGGACACGCTCTTGGGCAACATCGGCTAAAGATCGCGGCCTGAAATCGCGGAACGAGTTCAAATCTCTCGCTATCGATTCATCACGGTCTGCGAAGTGGAATTTCCGACGGTGCTTGAGAACTGCCGGTCTGGGACCGGACAAAAAGTACTACTACTGCGAACGCCGGTTTTCGCCGTTCGAGTTGGTAGAGATGACCTCGATAGTCTGTAAGTTGGTGGACCTGGACGGGTTCGAACCGTCGACCTCTTCCATGCCATGGAAGCGCGCTCCCAACTGCGCCACAGGCCCT
>CBAAAA010000287.1:0-6495 GCA_964658695.1 uncultured Solirubrobacteraceae bacterium
GGAGGATTCGAAGACGAAGAAGCCAGGGCAAAAAGAATCCCCGCCGTCACAACCGAGAAAGATGCTCCGATATACACCGAGACGGGCCGATACCTGAATTCGACCATACTCTGGCCAGCGGGAATCGAAACCGATCGCAGCGCCTCGTCAGCCCGCACGATCTTCGCTTCCCGCCCGTTCACCCTAGCATGCCACTCCGGGTAATAAATCTCGCTCACTATCAGCAGCCCGGGACTGGATGTCTTCACCGTTAGCCTCAGATCGCTTGCAGAGCTCAGATCGCTTACAGAGGATGACTCCAGGTGAACCACTTCCGTGCCACCCTGCTCAGGAGCCGACAGCGGGCCTTCCGGCTGCTCGGCAACAAACCCCGTCTGCCGCAGTTCGGAGTGCCTTTGTTTCAAATCCCGCAACATCTCAGGTTCGTTCTGTTCCCGCTTGACGGAATGCACAATCCAGGCGTGCGGAAACGCGGCGGCATTCTTGTAAACCTTCCAATGCTCATCCTCAAAAATCGCACCGCCTTCAGAAGCGGAGGCCGGCTTCACGAAGTACTCTGTGTTCATCAACTCCGCATCGTGCAGAACATTGACCGCATATTCGTCCAGCGTCACGCCCCCTCCAGACGCGCTTCGCACTCCATACGCATCTCCAATATTCACCTCCGGATCATGAAAGACCTTTACACGAAACGGCTGCGGTTGTTTCTTCAGGTAGTCGGCGGCCGGCTTGAGACTGTTGAGCACTTCCTGCTCATCTTGTCCCGTGCGATCGGCTTCCTGTTTGTTCGTTTCAGACCAGTTGAAAGCATTGAGATCAAAGAAAAGCAAACCGATCACGAGAAGCCGAAACAGTGGGCCCATCCGGAGATTGTTAGTCGCCAGCGAATACCGCAAGAGTACGCACGACATCAGAATTACAAACAACGAAAAATACTGCCAGGGTCCACCGGCCTTTGGAAAAAACACTGGTAGAAGAAAGAATGCCAGGCAACCTGCAATGGCCAGCGACAGGCCCCGTTTCCAGCCTTGCCATGAATCTTGTTGGCCTGGTATCGTGCAAAAGTACTCCAGTCCGTAAGCTGCCAAGATTGCCAGGCAGAAACTCGTCAGATAGAGGAAGCGGGTTGCTTCTCTTGCCATCCAGAGTAATGGCGTGATGACGTAAAGAACACCGTGCAGCGCGCTGCTGCCGGCAAGAGAGTACAGAAAAGCGGCGATTGCAAGCCCCAGAAGAAATCGGACCCATGGGTTGGACCACTGCTTTGCCACCGCAATCGCCGCAAACAGCAACGGAAGCACTCCGACATATGGCGTCCAAACCTCCCCAATCCCCACGCCATCAAACGCCGGAAACAGAACGCTCAGGACCGCGACGGGCGACAGCGCACTTTGTGTTTCATACGGGTACGGAATCTTCGAGGTGGAGGGAAACGCCATATCGCCCACCCACCGAATACTGTGCTGCGCGTACAGATGCGAAGGAAGTAACTGGATCGCCGCAAGGCCCGCGGCCGACAGCGCTGTGACAGTAAATGCTGCTGATAGCGAAATCGCATTTGACTTCCGCACCCCCCGTGGACCCTTGTGAACGATCGCATAGAACACGCCGGAGCAGAAGAGGAAAATTCCTTGCGCGATGGCAATGTGCAGGCCGCCGGCCAGCAGTGACAGACCCAGAAAGCAGCCGGCAAAGGCAGCATTGCGAAGCGAGGCAGTTAGCCCTTCCGATCTCAGTGCACGCAGCCAGAACAAGGCGATCAACGGCAGCCACACCGCGCTCTCCAACATGTGCGGCCAGGGCGCATGTGCCACAAAGCCCGCCGACGAAAACGAAAATCCAGCCACGAATGCGGCAAAGCGGCTCAAGCCGAGATCCCGCACCAGGGCGAACATAAACAGTGCCGCCATCGCATAAGCTGCCAGGAAAACACTGTTGTACTCCAGCGCGGAAAGCAGTCCAAACCGGTTTGGGCGAAACAAAAGAAGAACCAGATTAAGCGGGTAAAACGCAGCGGTCTGCATTTCTCCCGGAAACGAGAATCCGCCAAGCGCATACGGATCCCATACAGGCAAAGATCCGTGACTTACGGATCGAACCCACATGTTGAACCAGCTATAAGCCTGCCTGACTCCTTCCGATCCCGTCAACAAACTGTACTGCCTGGGATAGAACAGCTTCCAATGATCAAACAGGATTGCGGCAGTCAGGGCGAAGCACCACACCACCGTTCGATTCGGCTTCATCTGCAAGCTGTCAGGATAGAACGTCGAAGGTCCCGCCCTGGCCCGCGTACATCACCACTCGACCGTGTTTCCCGGTTGCAGTGTCCAGACTTCGATGCCGTCCTTCTCCAGCTTCTTAGCCAGCGCCTCCGGCGTTCCGGTCAGGGCGGGGAAGGTTCCATAATGCATCGGGATCACTCGCTTTGCCTTCACCAGCCTCGCCGCATGGGCTGCTTCATGCGGGCCCATCGTGTAATGATCTCCAATGGGCAAAAACGCCAGCTCCGGCTCATACACATCGTGAATCAGCGCCATATCGGAGAAGACCGTGGTGTCTCCCGCGAAGTAAGCCGGTTTACCCCCCTGTGGCGTGATGATGTATCCAGCTGCTTCACCGCCGTAGATGAGGTCATCACCGTCTTTGATGGAGCAGCTATGCAGCGCCTGCGTCATCGTCAGCTTCACAAAACCGAGATCCACGGTCCCGCCCTTGTTGATCCCAATGGTGTTCTTGACGCCTTTCTTCTCCAGCCAGGAAGCGGTCTCGAAAATTGCCACCACCTTCGGCTTAAACTCCTTAGACAAAGGGATCACATCATTGGAATGGTCGAAGTGCGCGTGTGAAATCGCAATCGCATCGACCTTCTTGATCTTGTAATGCTTTGGATATGCGGGATTGCCTTCCATCCACGGATCCAGCACGAGTACTTCTCCCGTCTCGAACCGCAGTTCAAACGTAGAGTGCCCAAGCCATGTAATTTGTGTCATTTCGCTCCGTTAGACGTCAGGCTATGGCGCTCTGCTACATCCATCCCGTCGCCCACTTTTGCGATTCCAGGTATCGAGACCGGAAGTTTTCCCGTGATCGGGATCTGTCCGAGAATCGCGCGTCCCACCGCCAGTTCAGATGAAGATGCCGTGCTGAATGCCGCGGCATACGTTGACACATCCGGGAACGTCGCCAGCAGATAAGGATTGCCAAGCGAGAACAACGCCACCGGTACCGGCCCGTGCACCATCTTATCCAGAAATGCATTGAGGCCGCCTTCCATTGCTACGCTGCCGCGGCTGGCCGAGACCGTGACGAATGCAGCGGCATAAATCTGTTTGCAGCTCGTTGCGGTGTCCGCCGCAACAGCCGTTAATACGCTGTCCGGCATCGCGGAATTCGTCAGATACACTTTGACCGAAGGAAGCCCTTGCCGCACCGTTCGCACCAGCGCCTCTCCGCGCGGCGTAAATTGGAATTCGTTCAGCAACACCAGGCACGAGCCCTCCGTATCCGGAGCCGGCAACAGATGTTTCTCGTCCTTTACGACCGTGAGGGCCCGCTCCGCTACATGTTCCGCCAGATGATCCAGTTCATCCGCCTGTAAGTCGTCGGTGATGGCATCAAGCTTTACCATGCGGCTGCCGCGCAACAAGCCAAGCTTCTTCTTTGCGGCCATTACTTTTTCCGTGCTCTCGTCAATGCGTTTACGAGTCAGTCTGCCGGACGCAATTGCAGCCTCTATCGCCTTGATGCTCGCTTCTGGATCAACCGGCATCAACAACACATCGGCCCCTGCCTCGATCGCGCGTACTGCTGCTTCGCCGGGCGAAAAAAGCGACGTCACGCCTTGCATTTCAAGCGCGTCTGTCACCACCAGCCCCTTATATCCAAGTTCATCCTTCAACAATCCCGTCAGAATCTTTTGCGACAGCGTTGCTGGTATCTGTTCCGGCTCAATCGATGGCACCGCTAAATGTGCGGTCATGATGGAATCGACTCCGTGCTGAATCGCTGTCCGGAACGGCACTAATTCAACCGTTTCGAGGCGCTCTTTCGGCTGATTCAGCGTCGCCAGTTGCATGTGGCTGTCTTGCGCCGTATCACCGTGCCCGGGGAAGTGCTTGGCGGAAAGAAGCACATAGTTGCGTGGATCGGAATGCGCTCCATCGATGAACGCGCCAACGTCTTCTCCAACCGCGGCCGGATCTTCGCCAAACGAACGCATGTTGATGATCGGGTTCAACGGATTGTTGTTGACATCCGCGTCGGGTGCAAAGACCCAGTTCACGCCCACCGCCCGCGCCTCATGCGCAGTGGCCGAGCCCAGTTGCCGTATCGCGTTCATATCACGCGCCGCGCCAAATGCCATCAGATACGGAAACTTGGCGGTTTCAGCCACACGCATCGAAGCGCCGCGCTCAAAGTCGGAGGCCACCAGCAGCGGGGTCCTTGCCAGCTGCTGCATGTGATTGATGAACACTGCCATCTCAAATGGCTGCGCTGGAATGATGTTGCCGTCCTTGATGCGGCCCGCCACGATAAATCCGCCCACATGATCGTCACGAATCCAGCGCAGAAAACGCTTGTACTCAGGCTGATCGCTCGGCGGATAGTCGCCATATCCGCGCACCACAATCAGCTGCGCGATACGATCGTGCAGATTCAAAGAACGTATCAGAGGCGAAGTGGCCGAACCTCGCGCCGCTGGCTTCTTGGGAACCGTCGCGACAGCCCCATGAGCGAACCCGTGTGCGAACGCGTTCACGGAGTAGCATGCCGGGAAACACCATGCCAGCAGCGCGGCGAGAAAGGATCGCATCATCCTCCTCATCAATACCACCGTCCCGGAGACTGACTGCCGCTAGGAGCCGCCAACGCCGCGCGCACGTGCTTTCGCACGCGAGGACGCAGCCGGCTTCTTGGGGCTTAGAAGACGGCTCGTTTGCCGCAGCAAGGTCGAGATCTCATTAGAGCTCTTTTGAATCACCGAGTCTGCACCAGTGCTCTCCGGCTTCAGTCCGATGCTCTCCGCGAAACCACTCAACAGAATAATCGGATTTGAAAACTCGCGTCGTCTCAACTCGGCAATGAGTTCCAACCCATCCATCGGCGACATCTTGTAGTCGGTAATCACCAGATCGAACGTTTGCTGCTCCGCCAAACGAAGTGCTTCGGACCCGCAGTGCGCAGGCACCACGTGATAACCCAACTCTTCCAGCACGGACTGTCGCGCTAAAACGCCGTCCAGATTGTCATCGACAAGCAGAATCATAGCAGGGTCGCGAAGTGGAGTTGAACGTGAAGACCGCATCCAGACCATGTGAAGGTATCAGACCCTTCTTCAGAGTGTCAATCAGCTTCTATCGCGTTCAATTCGCGACAGATTTAGTACTTGACACGTCGGTCCTGGTGCGGTCGATTTAGTCCTTGCCTGGCACTAAACTACTCGACGTCACGTGGCGCTTTGTAGCCGGCCTTCGCAATCACCTGGTACTTAATGTTCTTGCCTTTTTCGTTGGTGATCCGAAGCGGCTCGTTCGTAGTAGGGTTAATCAGCTCCACTTTGATCCTTCGGAACTTTCCGTCCTTCGCTACGTTCGTCGGATGGTAAGAAAGTGCATACTGATTGCGCAACGAGTCTTCAATCTGCCGGTAAATCGACGGGTACTCCCCGAGAAACCGAGGAAAAAAAGACTGGCCGCCGGTTTCTTTCGAAAATGTCTTCATTTCGTTGTCGGCCTGCAGAAACGTGAGATCCGCGGCGCCTCCCATGCCTCGCGACTCCGCCATCAGTCGCGACACCTGCAGCGTGCTGATCGTGTAGATCGGAACGCCCGCCTCTTGCAGATCCTTGCGTGCCGTATCAAAAGTAATCTTGCTGAAGGTGTCAAGGCCGCTCGCGATTAACAGGATCGCCTTTCGGCCCTCAATACCCGACATCCGGTCCGCCATGTCAGTCAGCGCGTCGAAGACATTCGATTCGCTGAAGCCCGGAATGCGCAATCGCTGCATCGCTTCCATCGCGCGCTGCTTGTCAGGAGAGAAGTCAGAGAGAATGGTGGTCCGCAGATCATACGCAACAACCGCTACATTGTCATCCGGCTTCAGAGTCTGCAGGAATCCGTATGATGCCTGCAGAGTCTCATACCAGCCTGAAGTCCAAAACTGTTGGAACCGGCCGCTAAATTCAATGACCATGCAGATCGTCATGGGGGCCTCGCTCTGGCCGAAGTGACTGATCTGCTGAGGCACGCCGTCTTCCACCACGCGGAAGTTCCCTTGCGGAATCTTAGGAATGAAATGACCCCGGTCATCGAGAATCGAGACATCCACACTTACCGTCGTTGCATTCGAACGAAATGTCGTCCCGTCCGCCGGAGAGACATCTTTCTTCTTATACTCAGAGGGAAGCTGCTGCTGGTCTTCCGGCGGCGGCGCATTATCAGGCTTTTTCGGTTTGGCGACGGAATCACTGTTTTGCGGCTGTGGTCCATCTTG